>VFKQ01000348.1 GCA_009885445.1 Anaerolineaceae bacterium
ATTTTTCGAGCGCGTTCTCCAACTCGGTGCTCGAACACATTCCGCACGTGCAACAAGTTTTGAAGGACGTGTCGCGCACGCTCAAGCCGGGCGCGCCGTTTTATTTTTGTGTGCCCAACTCGCGTTATCTTTCCGAGCTGTCGCTCTCAAAAGTTTTCGGCAAAAGCTACACTGAATGGTTCCGCAAAATGTCGCGCGTTGAAAATGCCGTCGAACCGGAAGTGTGGCAGGGCTGGCTCGAAGCGGCGGGATTTAAACTCGAGCGCCACTGGAATTATTTTTCGCCGTCCGCAATGCGCACGCTCGAATGGGGACACTACCTCGGCGCGCCCACGTTACTTCCGCACGCGCTGTTCAAGCGCTGGATTATTTCACCCACGCGCTGGAATCTTTTTCTCACCCAACGCTTCCTGCAAAAATTCGTAGACCATCCCGAACACCCGCAGGGCACGTTTACATTTTATGTTGCGCGCAAACGCTAATCGCTGAAAGCTGACGGCTCCTCTCATGTCCTTCGACGAAAAATATTTTTCCACGCACACTTACGCAAACACATCGTTTGCAAAATATGGCCAGTACTGGTGGTCGAATCGATTCTTCGCGGCGCTCGCGCGGCGGCACGGCAAAAAGGAGTCGCGCCTGCTGGAGGTCGGTTCGGGCCTTGGGCATCTCGTCGCGCAACTCGAGGACGGATTCCAAACCGTCGGCTTGGACCTGAACCATTGGGCCGTCGCCCGCTCAAAGCGCGAGGTGAAGCGCACGGCGCTGACGACTGCCTCGGCGCAGGATTTACCATTCGCCGACGAGTCGTTCGGCGTCGTCGTCATCAAGCACATCGTCGAGCACCTGCCCGACCCCGCGCGGGCGTTGCGCGAAATTGGCCGCGTCACCGCCCCGGGCGGAATCCTGATTCTCGCTACGCCGAATCTGGGTTCACTGTTAAAACCGTGGAAAGGCAAACGCTGGATCGGCTACCAGGATCCGACGCATATTTCATTGAAGCAACCAGAAGAGTGGCTTGAATTAATTCAAAACGCAGGCTTCAGCCTGCATCGCACATTCGCAGATGGCTTTTGGGATGTGCCTTATATTCGTTTCGTGCCGCGCCAATTGCAAAAATTATTTTTCGGCTCGCTGGGCGGCGTGCAGGCCATTTCGACGTTTGTCTTTTTGCCGATGCGCTGGGGCGAGAGTGTGCTGGTGATTGCAAGGAAAAATCCCACAATGGCGTGAGGCGTGTATAATTTCAACATGCCTGACAAAAAAGCTTCGCTCGATCCCGACCAAATCCTTTCTGCAGAATTTAATTACATTGCCAACAGCGCCTTCCAAGCGAACGAAGATCGAAGCCGCGCGGCTTCGTTCTTTTTGCTTTCAGTCGGTTCGCTGGTGGCGGCCATCTTCGGCGCAGGCGGCGCGGACATTACCAACCAGACCTATCTTGTGCTGGCTGGCTTGTTCCTGTTTCTCACCCTGCTCGGCGCGTTGACGGTGGTGCAACTTGCGCGATTGCGCATTGCCTGGCACGAGTCGGCGCGCGCCATGAATCAAATTAAAGATTATTACATGGCGAATCTGAAATCAGCCAAACTGGAACAGGCCTTTCGCTGGCGCACAGAAAACCTGCCGCCTCGTCATAAACCGGAAAGCATCTCGTATGCCACCGCGCTGGAGGTGTCGATGCTGAGTGGGTTAACCTTCGGCGCAAGTGCGTACTTCATTCAACTGGGGCTGATCTTCACGCAGTATGCCTGGGCTTGGTCTTTGGCTTTTGGGTTGGCCATCTTCTTGTTTGAAATGTACCTGTACCGTCGTATTTTGGTGAAAGGAAAAGCATATGAGCGCAAATCATAATGGCACCGAGGAGTTCCGCGTCGAAGGCGAAAAAATGGTCGCCAAGATCAAGGAACTTTTGCACGAAGGCAATATTCGCAAGTTGATCATCAAAGACAAGGACGGCCGCACGCTGATAGAAATCCCGCTGACCATTGGCGTGGTCAGCGCGATTCTTTTGCCCGTGTGGGCGGCCATCGGCGCCATCGCCGCGCTGGTGGCAGAAGCGACGATCGTGGTTGAGAAAACTGAAAATTAAATAATGTTACGCGGGTGGTCGAGTAGGCGGCGGGCAGAAGTGCAGTTATTCACGGCTCTTTTGTCGCCGCCGTACCGAGACCCGCGTAAATTGGAGAATTAACCTTGCCCCGCGACTATAGCCTCGACAAAAATCCGCCGACTGCGTTTCAGCGCATCCCGGAAAACACGCGTGACGACGATTGGATTCGCGCCCTCCTGCACCGCGGACAAATCGCGCGCATCGCCTCGCGCTGGGACCTGCAACCCTTCGTCAACACGACGACGTTTTTATACGATGAGCCGAACGCGCGCATCATCTTTCACTCCAACGTGGCGGGCCGCGTGCGCGCGAACTTGGACAACTATCCCGAAGTGTGCGTGGAAGTCAGCGAGTTCGGTCATCTGCTCCCCTCCAATGTGGCGCTCGAGTTTTCTCTTCAATATCGCAGTGCGCTGGTCTTTGGCAAAGCACAGGTCATCGAGGATGACGACAAAAAGCGCGAAGTCCTGCACAAATTAGTCGCCAAGTATTTCGGCAAAATGGAACTGAGCAAAGATTACCGTCCCGCCACCGAAAAGGAACTGCGCTCCACCTCCGTCTATGAGATTGCGATTGAATCATGGAGCGGCAAAGAAAACTGGAAGGAACGCACCGACCAAAGCGACGAGTGGCCCGCGCTGGATGAGAAATGGTTTGAGGAATACAAAAAATCTTAGCCACAGATTTCACTGATTAGCACGGGGGTTTTTAATCTGTGAAAATCCGTGTAATCCGTGGCAAAAATGCCGGAGGCCCGATGAACCGTGACTTCGAATCGCACAACCGCACTTCGCGAGAACGCATGCGCGCCATCATTGAGGGCATGAGCGCCGAGGAACTGTCCCTGCCCACCGTGTCCGGGTGGACGGTTTCCTCGGCACTGGCGCATATTACCTTTTGGGATTTTCGCATCTTGCATCTGCTCGAACGCTGGCAGACTCAGGACGTGATCGCCTTGCCCTACGATGTGGACTCGCTCATTGAAAGTACACCCGACACAATGGTGGAAAAGATTCGGCGGGCTGGCGTCCAATTTAAATTTGAGCGCAACGAACATCGCGAATATCATCTGTCCGAAATCGAGCAGGCGCTACAAACCCATCGCGCGGCGCGCGCCTAATTTTTCAGTACGGAGAATCTTATGACAAACAAACCATCTTTGCGTCAACGCTTTAATTATTGGTTCGACAATTACATGTCGCGCGGCACATCGGCCTTAATCGGCGGACTGGCCATCGCCACCCTGTTGATTATTTTCAGCGCCGGTTTCATCATCACCATTGGCGGACGAATTCTGCGCAACCCGGATGCTGACCCGCCCGGGTTTTTAGAAGCCACCTGGTGGAGCCTGATGCGCACGCTCGATTCGGGCACCATGGGCGGCGACAACGGCTGGGGCTTTCGCATTGTGATGTTGCTGGTCACCCTCGGCGGCATCTTCATCGTCAGCGCGTTGATCAGCGTAATCAACAACGGCCTCGAAGCGAATCTCGAACGCCTGCGCAAAGGCCGCTCGCGCGTGCTCGAAAATAATCACACATTGATTCTCGGCTGGTCGCCGCAGATTTTCACCGTCATTTCAGAGCTGGTTGCGGCCAACGAGAATCGCAAAGAGGGCGCGGTGATTGTGGTTTTGGCCGACGAAGATAAAGTGGAAATGGAAGACGCCATCAATGAGCGCGTGCCCGACACAAAAAACTCGCGCATCATCGCGCGCTCGGGCAGTCCCATTGACCTGACCGACCTAGAAATTGCCAGCCCGCACAGCGCGCGCGCCATCATCATTCTGCCGCACGGCACAGACCCCGATTCACAAGTCATCAAATCGGTGCTGGCCCTCACCAACAATCCCAAGCGCCACGCCGCGCCGTATCACCTCGTCACCCAAATTCGCGACCCCAAAAATATGGACGTGGTGAAAATGATCGGCCAGCGCGATATCCTCCAGCCCATCCTCACCAACGACCTGATCGCCCGCGTCGTCGCGCAGACCTCGCGTCAATCGGGTTTGTCGCAGGTGTATGTGGAGTTGATGAACTTCGGCGGCGACGAAATTTATTTCAAAAATGAAAGCGCGCTCACCGGCAAAACCTACGCGGATGTGCTCCGCACCTACGACGACTGCTCGCCCATGGGCATTCGCCGTGCCGACGGAACGGTCCTGCTTAACCCGCCCTCAGAAACCGACCTGCGAGCGGATGACCAGTTAATCGTCATTGCCGCCGACGACGACAAAATTCGTCCCAGCGCCCAGCGCGCCAGCGTGGACGAATCCGCCATCCAAAAAAATACGCGCCGCGCCAAACCCGCGCCCGAGTCTTGTCTCATCCTCGGCTGGAATCGTTCCGGCGCGACCATCATCCGCGAACTCGATTCGTATGTGGCGCGCGGTTCACGCGTTACTGTGGTCTCGGATATTTTCAATCTCGAAAAACAAATCCCCGCGCAGGCTGGAAAATTACACAATCAAAAATTGAAAGTGACCGAAGGCGACACCACCGACCGCGCCTTGCTCGAGTCGCTCAAGGCCCCCGATTACGAGCATGTCATCGTGCTGGCCTACAGCACGCTCGACCCGCAGGAAGCGGACGCAAAAACCCTCGTCACCCTTTTGCACCTGCGCGACATGGCGATTCGCGACGAAACGCCCTTCTCCATCGTCAGCGAAATGCTGGACCTGCGCAACCGCGAACTGGCCGAAGCCGCCAAAGTGGACGACTTCATCGTCAGCGAACATTTAATCAGCCTGATGATGGCGCAGTTCAGCGAAAACCGCGAATTGCTCCCCGTCTTCTCAGACATCTTCGATCCCGAGGGCGCCGAGGTTTACCTCAAGCCTGTGAGCGAATATGTGCAGAGCGGCAAACCCGTAAACTATGCCACGCTGGTTGAGTCCGCCCTGCGCCGCGGCGAGACGGCCATCGGCTACCGCCTGATGCGCGAAAGCGACGATTCCTCGCTGGCACACGGCGTACACACCAACCCGAAGAAATCGTCCACGGTTGCATTTGCGCTCGAGGACAAGGTCATCGTCATCGCCGGGAATTAAAACATGTAGGGCCGCAGCAATGCTGCGGCCCTACGATTTAATATTCCTCACAACAATTTCGCGCCCAGCGGCACAGACTGGTCGGGCACACACAACGTCACCTCGCCCTTTTCATTGTGAAACCCGGTCACGAGACATTCAGACATCAGCGGGCCAATCTGCTTTTTGGGGAAATTAATCACCGCCACCACCAAACGCCCCACCAATTCTTCAGGCTGATACAAGTTCGTCAGTTGCGCGCTCGATTTCTTCACGCCAATCTCGGGGCCAAAGTCCACTTCGAGCACATAGGCTGGCTTGCGCGCCTCGGCAAACACGCGCGCCACGATAATGCGGCCCACGCGCAGTTCCACTTTGGCAAAGTCATCCCACGAAATGGTTTCCATGAAAATTTGTTTTCCGTTTCTCTAGCGTGGATGTAAATTTCTCACTGCGACCCTGGCGCTTTACATAATTAGCCACAGAGCGCACAGAGTTTTTGAGTTTTTTCTCAGGGTTTTCTCTGCGCACTCTATGGCAAGGGCATTAGCCTGCATAAAGCGAATTAAGAATTAACGCAACACGAAAGACAGCGCCACCAACACAGCGAAGAACGACCCGGCCAACAGACCGATGCGGCGCAGGTCGCGTTTAATGTAGGTGTAATCGGGGTTGAACTCCACGGCGGCGGGAGCACTACCCATCATCGGGCGGCGTGCGAGTGAACGATTTTTGCGTGACATAAAAGACTCCTAGTTTTGTAATTTGGCAAATACAACGATACGTTGATTGTCAACAAGATACGGATAGCACGAGATCAAAGTAACTGTCGCATCCACGGTGGGGGCCATCACTTCCACTTGCGTCGGCTCCACAATCACCGTCTGCGTAATCACATAAATATACTGGCGCTGTTGGGTATACACGATCACCTGGTCGCCAGCCACGAGCCGATCCAAGTAACGAAAAATTTCGCCATATACATCATTATGCGCGGTCAAGACCATGTTGCCGCTCAAGCCCGGGTTGCCCGAACCAATATGTTGCGCCACGCCCTTCTTCAATTGCTCCCAGCCGTCGCCCTGCACAACCGGCGCGTCCACGTTGAGCGCGGGAATTTGAATGCGAATGGCCTGTTGCAAACCCGCCGTGGGCACTGCAATATTCGCCAGTGACTGCACCATGGGCCGCAAATGCTCGGGGATCTCAGCCTCGTTCGGCGCCGTATTTCCGCGCGCATCCGGCGGCGTGTGCCCCGAGGGCAAAATCACAGCGCTCACCAGCGGCGTGGGTTGAATTGTAGACGGCGCAATCGCCGCCGCCACCTCGCTGTTCAAATTTCTCAGAAGGCCAAGCCCATTCAGCATCACGCCGACGAGACCGACCACCGCCAGGATTTCCACCGCCAACAGAATGCGGTCCGCTGTCCGCGCCCGAGGCGGGCTAGAGTCTCGAGATGCGTTTTCCTCCCCTTGCCCCTCCACCAGCGGCACAGCCGACAGCCCATCGAAAGACTTCGGCAAATCCGGCGTCACACTGACGACTCGTCCCGTGCGGCGAAAGTGCTCAATGCGCTCACGTCGTGCGCCGCGCCGCTTTTCAATTAACAGTCGGCGCAGTTCTTCAACAGACAGGTCTTCGGGATTTTTCCTACGAGCCATGGAGGCGCATTATACCCCCAATCATTTTTACAAAATCTGTACTGCGACATTTATCTCGCGCGTGGAGTAACGACATAAATGTCGCGGTACAAAAAAATTTACTGATACGGCCCGGCTCCGGGTGTGCCGCCTTTGACTGCCGTCCAATTCCCGACCACGTCTGGCAGGCTGGGGTTAATGCGCTCGGCAGATTCGCAGTTGTTCAATGCCAGCGGAAGCAAGTCGTTGTGGTCGTCGTCAATATCCTGCGGATGCAGACCGCGAATCAGCGGGGTGCCGTAATGGTCCACAATCTCGCGGATGATGGTCAGCCCGCCCTCGTAGAGGGTGACAGTGTCGTAGCCATTTTCACTGCCGATGATCTGGAAGAAGTCATCACCGAGGCCGCCGTTGGCGACTGTGAGGATGACAGTGCCGGATGGGATTGCATACGGCATACGATGAGGCTGAATGCCGTCGGCATAATAAGGCGAAAGCACCAACGCGAAACCGTGCGGCGGAATTTCGGCCACGTTGGTGACCAAGCCTCCGTCAAGGATGGTACTGGAGCGCGAATTCCACGGCACGATCTGGTCGGGTGTGCCGGCGTCACCTTCGTCGAAGAGGAAGAGGCCATTCACGTTGACCGGCGCGTCGCCGTAGTTGTAGAGCTCCACATATTCATTCCAAATTTTAAATTGACTATCGCCGCACGGGTTAGCCATCACCTCGCTGATGGCGATGGTGTATCCGCCCGAAGCGGGGACAACGCCCGTGCCGCCCGACCCGCTGACAGGTCCGCCCCCGACCGAGCAGGTGCGGGTGACGGTGTAGGGAGTCGGAGTCCCGGAGGTGAAAGAGACGGTGATGATGGCTTCGCCCTGTTCAGCGGGGGCGATGAAGGTGGCGGTTAATCCCTGGCCCGTCCAGACGATGTTGCCGACGCTGGCCGTCCAGATGATTTTCATGCCGGCGGGAATTTGGCCGTCGAGGGTCAGCGAGATTTGGCCGTCCACGCTGACGGAGCATTGCATGGGCAGAATTTCAACGTTGACTCTGGTGGCGCCCGGGCCGCAGGCAGTGACCGCCAGGGCGAGGCTGAGTAAAAGGGCAAGTGTGGGGCGGGATAAGTTCATAATGTTTCGCCGTGATCAGGGTTGTTCAACTGAAATACGCAATGAGAAAATGGAGGTCTGCTTGCAAAAGTTTTCGGCCACAACGACGGTTAAGAATCCTTCGCCGGGTTGCTCTGCAAAGCGCGCGCTGATCTGACAGCCTTGCTGGACACCGAGCATTTCAAAAATGGGGCCGGCATATTCCCAGGCGCAGGAAAGTGTGGAATTTTTGGAGGCGGATTGAGCAATGACGGTGATGGCTTCTTTGGGCACAACCACCAAGGTGTCAGACGGTTGCAAAGCCTGTTCCTGTCCGCTGACATTAAAGAACAGGGTGGCTGGCGGCTGGCAGGAGGGAAAGACAAACCAAAAACCGATCAACGATGCGCACCAAATAAGCCCGAGCGCGTAGAGCGGCAGGCCAGCGATATAGCGGTGCACTTTTTCTGAGCTGGCCAATGCCTTGAAGTAAGAGATTTCAATGCCTAAACGAAGCAGGGCCAATAAGGTTGCGCCGATAAACAGGCTGAACCAAACCAACGCGCCTTGCGCATTGTTACTGCGGCTAAGCCAGTCTATTACCCCGGCGGGCACATAGGCCATGCGCAGAATAAAGGACCATGCAATCAAAAGCGATAGCACAAAATATACGACCAGGCCGGAGATCAGTTCAAGCGGGTTTCGATTCATTTATTTCACCTTCATTGCATTTTACACGCAAGCCCGCGCGAGTCACTTTCCAACCGCTTTACAGGTTTTGACCCACGGCCTTACTTTTGGATGGCGGTTTGTTTACTTCCAAAAACGATAAAACCCGTAACTCTTTCCATTGACGTCTGCACCCGCCGCGCATACAATGCAAGCAACTGAATTACGGCCCGTTCGCGGCGAAGTCGGTGAAATGCCGACACTGTCCCGCAACTGTGAGGTTAGTTTGATAGTTGGATAGTTAGGTAGTTTAATAGTTGGATGGTTTGACCCGCTGAACCCCAACTACATAACTACAAAACTAAATAACTAACCAAGTCAGGTCGCCCGCGACTGGCCCGTTCACCACACTCTCGAGGAAAGGAGGTGGAGGACAGGCTGTTCGGATTGCCTCTCCCACCCTCCCCTGTCATGTGCAGGGGTTTTTGATTCACTTCATGAAGTGCGGGCTTTAGTCCACTTTGCAGGCTGACCCTAAAGGGCGCTAGCGCAGAGTCTGCACTCCAAAAACAAATCGGAGATTAACATGTTACAAAAACCATTCACGTTTACCTTTTTGATCGCGCTCTTTCTTTCTGCCTGCACACCCGCCGCTCCCGTGGCAACTCAACCTGCCGCGCTCACTTTCACTGACGGCCTCGCGCGCACTGTCACACTCGCCGCACCGGCCCAGCGCATCGTCTCGCTCGCGCCCTCTAACACCGAGATTCTTTTCGCCGTTGGCGCAGGCGCGCAAGTGGTGGGTCGCGACGAATTTTCAGATTACCCCGCCGAAGCGCAATCCGTTTCGAGCGTGGGCGGTTCGATGGGCGAATACAGCCTCGAAGCCATCGTGGCCCTCAATCCAGATTTGGTGCTCGCCTCCGAATTAAACGCTCCCGAGCTGGTTAAATCTTTGGAGGACCTCGGGCTGACCGTCTACTATCTGGCGAATCCAAAAACATTGGAGGACCTCTACCTCAACCTCGCCACGGTCGGCGCTCTAAGCGGGCACAGCGCAACGGAACTGGTAGCCACTTTGAAGTCCCGCGTCGCCGCCGTGGACGAAAAAATTGCGCCGCTAAGTTATCGCCCCATCGTCTTTTACGAAATTGACGCCACTGATCCATCCAAGCCCTACACTGCCGGCACCGGCACATTCATTGACCTGCTCATCACCCGCGCTGGCGGGCAGAATCTGCCGCCCCTCGCCGGTGTGACAGACCAATATCCGCAACTCGGACTCGAGCAATTGGTGCTCACCCCGCCGGATATCATCTTGCTCGGCGACGCGCTTTACGGCACCACCGCTGAAACTGTCGCCGCCCGCCCGGGCTGGGAGACGTTGACCGCCGTCATCAACGGCAACATCTTCCCCTTCGACGACAACCTGCTCAGCCGCCCCGGCCCGCGCCTGGTGGACGGACTCGAAGCGCTGGCGAAGTTATTGCACCCCGAAGCGTTTGAATAAGGGTTTGCCGAGAATCAAGCGGTAATGAGCGGGGTTTTCTCCCTCACCCTAGCCCTCTCCCACTGGGAGAGGGGGCATTTGCTCACAACAAAAACGGGACTCCGCAAAGCGGAGTCCCGTTTTCATCTTTCATCCCTTCGACAAGCTCAGGGCACCGCTTTCATCTTTCATCCCTTCGGC
>VFKQ01000108.1 GCA_009885445.1 Anaerolineaceae bacterium
GACGATTGGAATCTATGAAAGCAGCACGGGAAAGATACTTATTCAGTTCCCATCAAGTTCCGCCGGCATTCAGCGAATCGCATTAAGTCCCGATGGCAAACGTATCGCATCCGCCAATGGCGATGGCGCATATGTTTGGGATGCAGCCACAGGCAAGAATCTGCTCACGTTCAGCGGGCATGGTGAAGGGATACGCACCAGCGGTATTGCCTTTAGCCCCGATGGCAAATGGATCGCCAGTTCAGGCAATGATGGGAACATCAAGGTATGGGATTCTGAAACAGGCGCGGAAATATTCACGCTTGCAGGTCATACAGGTTCCACCTTCGGCACGGCGTTCAGCCCCGACGGTCAGTATTTGGCAACCTCGAGCGTTGATCGAACGGTGAAGGTTTGGAAGTTGCCAAAAGCGGGCGAACAAGTCCCTGAGCCGCTGACTCTTTATGGCAATTCGGGCGCAGTATACCAAGTGGCTTTCAGTCCTGATGGTACTCGTATTGTTTCAGTGGGACGTGATCGTATCGTGCGCGTGTATGTGTTGAATATTGAAGACTTGATTGCGATTGCCAAATCGCGCGTCACGCGCGCGTTGACAGATTTGGAATGCCAAAAGTATTTGCATGTGGAGGCGTGTCCTGCAAGTCCATAAATAACTTACTTGATAACTAAAAAGTGCGAGGCATACACTTCGCGCTTTTGCTTTTTGCGCTCAAGAAGATTCGCTTATAATCCCCGCATGCCCGACCTCTTCGACCACGCCATGCAAGAGCGAATGAAAAGCGAAGCGCCTCTTGCGGCGCGCATGCGCCCGCGCACGCTGGCAGAATTCGTCGGGCAGGACCACATCGTCGGCGAGGGCAAACTTTTGCGCCGCGCCATCGAGGCCGATAAACTTTTTTCATCCATTATCTTATGGGGGCCGCCCGGCTCGGGCAAGACCACCCTCGCGCAAGTTATCGCCAATCGCACACAGAGTCATTTCGTCACCATCTCGGCCATCCTCGCCGGCAAAGCCGATCTGCGCGAAATCGTCGACGCCGCCCTCGAACGCCGCCGTCTGCACAACGAGCGCACGATTCTTTTTGTAGACGAAGTCCATCGCTGGAACAAAGCCCAACAAGACGCGCTCCTGCCCCACGTCGAAACTGGCGCAATCACCCTCATCGGCGCCACCACCGAGAATCCATATTTCGAAGTAAACAGCGCGCTCATCTCGCGCTCGCGCGTTTTCCAATTGCGGAATTTGAATCAGACTGAGACATTGACTCTGCTCGAGCGCGCCCTCGCGGATAAAGAGCGCGGCTACGGAAATCGGCGCATCATTCTCGCGCCCGAAGCGGGTGCCCACTTAACCGAGATGGCCAGCGGCGACGCGCGGAATGCGCTCAACGCGCTCGAGCTGGCCGTCGAGTCCACGCCCCCCAGCGCGGACGGAGTCATCCACATCACGCTCGACGTTGCGCAAGAATCGATTCAGCGCCGCGCCGTGCTCTACGACAAAGACGGCGACGCGCACTACGACACCATTAGCGCGTTCATTAAGTCCGTGCGCGGCAGTGACCCAGACGCGGCGTTATATTGGCTC
>VFKQ01000015.1 GCA_009885445.1 Anaerolineaceae bacterium
CGAGTCAACTCGGCGGCGAGGTCGGGATATTCCGCACGATACGCGGCCAGCTTTTGATTCCAATCGCGCTCGGCGTTTTGTCCGCGCTCAACGGCTTCGCGGAAAAATTCAAGTACTTCGCCGGGAATCATGAAGCGCGGCTCAATCGGCCAGCCGAGATTTTCTTTAGCGGCGTTCAACTCTTCGTCGCCGAGCGGTTCGCCGTGCGCCTTTGAGGTACCCTGTCGCTTCGGCGCGCCGAATCCAATTGTTGTGCGCACCATAATAATCGAGGGACGCGGGTCAGACTTCGCGGCGACAATCGCGCGGTCAATGGCTTCGACGTCGTTGCCATCGTCCACTTTTTGGACGTGCCAGCCGTAGGCTTCGAATCTTTTTCCGCGATCTTCGGTGAAAGATAAATCTGTGGAGCCATCTATCGAAATGTGATTGTCGTCGTAAAGGTAGATCAAGCGTCCCAGCGAGAGATGTCCCGCAAGCGACGCGGCTTCAGAGGAGACTCCCTCCATCAGGTCGCCGTCGGTGACGATGGCATAAATGTTTGAGTCGATCAACGAATGCCCGACCCGCTCGAAGGTCGCGGAAAGATGCGTCGAAGCCAGAGCCATGCCCACGCCGGCGGCGAATCCCTGCCCGAGCGGGCCTGTCGTCATTTCGACGCCGGCAGTTAATCCATATTCAGGATGACCGGGAGTCAAACTTCCCCACTGTCGAAAATTTTTAATTTCATCGAGGGAGAGATCGTAGCCAGTGAGATGCAAAAGGGAATAAAGCAACATCGAGCCGTGCCCGCCCGAGAGGACGAAGCGGTCGCGCCCCGCCCATTGCGGGTTGCGCGGATTGTGACGCAGGTGGCGCGTCCACAATGTGTAGGCCATCGCCGCCGCGCCCATCGGCAGGCCGGGGTGTCCGCTGTTGGCTTGTTGCACTGCGTCGGCGGAAAGAAAACGAAGTGTGTTGATGGCGCGCGCTTGCAATTCAGAAGTCATTAATGCCTCGGTGTTATAAGTTGGCTCCATTGTACCAAATGCAAAACAGCGTCGCTCGCTGTAATAATAACTGCGCGATTCGTCGCGATAAATATTTTTGCGCACTGATTACGCGGGCGAGTCTACTAAAAAACTCTTTTTAACACGAAGGACACAAAGTGCACAAAGGAATTCCAAGCGTCTTCTCGAAAACATTGAACTTCCGCGCGAACAATCTTTAAAATCCTTAACGGTCTTTGCGCACTTCGCGGTGAATAGACCTTTTTGCAGTGCGTTCACGGACGCTTTGCGCACGGAAAAAACACGGATTTTTTTATTGATCGCAATGGTAAGATTGTCCAACAGCGCGACATCCCACTCACGGTGAATCAATGCAAAAAAATCAAACACGAATCTTAAGCGCCGCCCTGCTTCTCTTTGGTCTGTTGTGGATTTTCGCCAGCGCGCGCCCAACCACGAGCAACGCCGCCGCGCTCGCCTCCGGCCCTGAAGTGGGTCTCTTCGCGCCAGAGTTCACACTCGAGTTAATGTCTGGCGGGCAAATGAGTCTTGCTGAACTGCGCGGCAACGTGGTGGTGATTAATTTATGGGCCTCGTGGTGCGGGCCGTGCCGCGCCGAAATGCCGGCCATCGAAAATATTTACAATGAATATCGCGAGCGCGGCCTGGTGGTGCTGGCCGTTAACGTAACGGCGCAAGATTCGCTCATCGAAGCGCAGGCCTTCGCCACACAATACGGCCTCACCTTTCCAATTCTGCTCGACACTGACGGCGCGGTGTCTTATCAATATCGCCTTAGCGCCCTGCCCACCACTTATTTTGTCGGCCGCGATGGCATCATCAAAAAAATAAATATCGGCGGGCCATTGAGTGAAACACAATTGCGACTCGAAATCGAAGCCCTGCTCAACGGAGCGCCGTAATGTTTCCCGTTTTGCAGATTGGTCCGCTCGTGCTTCAGGCTCCGGGCCTTTTTCTTTTGCTGGGTGTGTGGGTTGGTTTAAATCTGGCGGGCAAACGTGCGCAAGCCAGCGGCCTGCAATCGAGCGCGCTGGATAATTTAATTATGTTCATGCTCTCTGGATTTTTAATCGGTGGGCGACTCGTTTTCATTGCCGCCAATTTTCCAACGTTTGGAAATTCGCCCCTCGATATCTTTTCTCTCAACTATGAACTCTTCGACCTCAGCGGCGGCCTCGCCTCAGCCCTCGCTCTGGGCGGGCTCTATGGGCAACGAAACGGATTCTCCCTTTGGCCCACTCTCGACGCGCTGACGCCCTTCCTGGCCACCCTGACGCTGTCCATCGGCCTCGCTCACCTGGCCAGCGGCGCGGCCTATGGCGAGGTCACTTCGGTGTCGTGGGCCATCAAACTACGCGGCGCAATGCGGCATCCGAGTCAAATCTACGAAACTTTGGGCGCGGTGTTTATTCTCTTCAGTATTGGCCTGCGCAAACCATACAAAGTTAGCGGCGTTTTGTTCCTGCTATTCGTCTCAGCCAGCGCAGGCATGTCGCTCTTCCTGCAAGCTTTTCGCGGCGACGTCACCACAACTACAAGCGGGATTCGCGTGACGCAGTTGGCGGCGTGGGCAGTCCTTGCCGCAGCGCTGGCACTTTTAGATCGTCGCTTGCATGCCCCCACTTTACAATCAGAAACACCTACCCCATCTCAGGATCAATAAGTCCGTAACTGCCGTTGCGGCGACGATATACTACATTGATTCTGCTGGATTCGGCATTATAAAAAACGAAGAAGTTTTCGTGGCCGAGGTCGCGCATCTGCATCACGGCCTCTTCTTCGCTCATCGGCACGAGCACAAAGCGTTTACGCTTTGCCACCAACGCAGATGGCTCACCTGTATCATCGTCAACAATCAGTTCGGCGGCCTCAGCGGCAGAGCGCCCGTCGCCGCGTCCGTGGTAATGTTTGCCCTTGAAGCGCTCTATTTGTCGTTCAAGTTTATCCAGGGCGGCATCAAAAGCCATTTGCGCTTCTTCAGCATGTTCCTCGGCCCGTAACAACAATCCTTTTCCGCGCACGGTGATCTCGGCGCTAAAGGTGTCGGCCTTGTCGCGAGCGGCGCGGTGATAAGCAACATCCACGTGCACAATTTCCAGTTGCGGAAGGTGCCTGTCCAGTTTTTCGGCTTTCAGGTGGATGTGCTTTTCAAGACTCTCGTTCAAGTGCAAATTGCGGGGTTGGATTTCAACAACGGTGGTCATGGTGCCTCCTTGAAAGTAGTTTCAGACTTGATGCAAACCGTGGTGAGATAATGCGCGCGCGATGGTCAGCGCGTAAACATCATTGGCTCCAGCCTTATAAAGCGCCCTGGCGCAGGAGGAGAGTGTCGAGCCGGTTGTAGATACATCGTCCATGATTAATATGGTTCTATTTTGAACAATTTGTGTATTGGCCAAAAAAGCCGTATCAACATTTTCGTGTCGGTCCTTTGCAGATAGTCCAACTTGCGTTCTGGTTTCCTTTATTCTTTGCAAAGCGTTGGGCTTAAAGTCTAAAGAAAGCAAAAGTGAAAATGGCTTCGCGATAAGCGCCACCTGATTATACCCGCGCTCCCGTCTTCGTTTCGTACCTAGTGGAACAGGAACAACCATATCGACAGGCCAGGAAAGCGATTCTGCAAAGAGCGCTAATGGAACGGCAAGGGCATCTCCAATCCCCACATTGCGACGATATTTGAGAGTGTGCAAGGCGGGGCGCACGGGGTGGTCAAATGCCGCCCACGAACGCATCGTTTTGAAAGCAGGCGGATTGGCTGTACAGGCCTGGCACATTCCCCCGTCATTTGTCAGTGGCTGGCCGCATTTTTCACATAGTGTTCCGCTCAACAGCGGGACCTTGCTCTGGCAATCATCACACCAGCGCGAGCCGTGATTACCACAGCCCCCACAGCGTGGCGGGAAAACCAAATCCAGTCCGTGCCACATTAAGCGGTAAAGCGGATAGGACCAGTGGGGGCGCGGCATCTTTTAAATCCCTACAATCAGTCACCAAAAGCAGTCATAATTGACAACGCGGCGGGCGTCAGCAAAACAATCAGGATCGAGGGGAAGATCAGCAGTCCCATTGGAAAGATCATCTTGATCGGGGCCTGATGAGCCAACTCCTCTGCGCGCTGACGGCGCTTGACGCGCATCTGTTCCGATTGGATGCGCAGAACCTTGGCCATGCTCACACCCAACTGCTCGCTCTGAATCACCGCTGCTATAAAACTGGTCATCTCGGCCAGGCCGATGCGATCAGACATATCACGCAAGGCCTCGCGACGCGTTTTGCCCAGTTGCACTTCACGAATGGTGCGTCCAAACGCGAGCGAAAGCTGGTTCTCCCATTTCTCGCTTACCTTCGACATAGCCCCGTCAAAACTGAGACCTGCCTCGACGCAAATAGTGAGTAAGTCCAAAGCATCTGGCATGGCCTTACGCACTTCATTTTGTCTAGCCTTGATTTTTCCAGAAAGCCAGGATTGTGGATATGCAAAACCAAGACCTCCAAAGAAGACAATGGCCATAAATAATCGCGAAGACGGCCAGGGGCCGGTCAGGCGGGAAAGCAGAAAAACTATGGTGACAAAAATAACGGGCACAACGAAGCGGGCCGCCAGCAAGGTAGAGGCTTCAATCCGCCCCGGGTTGCCAGCTTGTTCCAATCGGCGGTTCGTTTCAAGCAGGAGTTTCTGCGGGGTAAAGCGCGCCGAGATTTCGCCGACCCGCCGCAAGAAAGGCAACAATACGCGCTCGTTAAACGGTTGAGACATCTCCAGTCGCTCGAGCGAAACCTGTTCGCCGCGCTCGCTGAATTCTGCCAGGCGCTGTAACAGCGGGTCTGCCTGATCGCCCTGATTCTGCAAGGCGCGGTTGCCCACCACCACCAAATATGCGGCCCCGCCAACGATAAGTACGATGAAAAAGATCCAAGCTAATGTAGTGCCCATGTTACACCTCGATATCTGCAATCCACATCATCACGTAATATCCAATGGCAATCAGCCCTGCCGCAGTGCCCAGCGCAAGAAAGCCACAAAAAGGACCTCGGAGGAACAAGCCCATCATATATGTCCGATTGGTAAACCACAAATAGGTGCCCAGGGCAATGGGGATGATTGAAATGGCCGTCCCAGAAAGGCGCACCTGGGAGGTCATGACACGAATCTCGCCTTTGATTCTAACGCGCTCACGAATGGTGAAGGAAATCGTGTCTAGGATTTCAGATAGATTACCGCCGACCTCACGCTGAACATTGATGGCAGTCACCATAAAGTCCAGATCGTCGCTGGGGATACGGCGCAAGAGATTGTTCATGGCCGCATCCATCGTCACGCCAAGTTGCATCTCCTGCACAACACGTCGAAATTCATCGGCAATGGGCGAGGGCAATTCGCGGCTGACAGCTTCGAGGGCCTGCATGGTAGAGTAACCTGCACGCAATCCATTTACAGTCAGGTTTAACATGTCGGCTAGTTGATCATTAAAACGGGCAAGGCGCTGGGCTTGCTGTCGGCGCACGTAGATTGGCGGAATAGCGGCGCCAATGAGCATGCCAATAATCGCCGAAGCGATCTGAAACCCACCAAGGAAAAAAGCCACAAGCCCAACACCTGCCACAGAGATGAAGATAAGCGCAAAATACTCAGCCACCGTGAGCTTCATGTCGGCGCGAGCAAGGTCACGCGCAATACGGTTTCCCTGATTCGATTTTGCGGCGCGCTGGTTGACCCATTCAGAGACAGCCGACTGACTGTCCTGCCGCACCGCGTCAGGTTCGTCTTCTTGCAAATACTGCCCAAGGCGTTGCTCCACCAGCGAACGCTCGCTATTAGACGAGACAATCACGCCAACGATCAACAACACCAATACGAGGACAATACCACCAATAATTAGAAGGGGCATGGTTTAATACCTACGGCGTTCGCCCACGCCAAATATCGAGGGCGGCAAATGAATACCGGCCGATTCCAATTTATCCATAAATTTCGGTCGTAATCCGGTGGGGCGCAACTTACCGACAATCTTGCCGTTTTCAATACCGCTTTGCTCAAAAGAGAAAATATCGGTCATCGTAATCACGTCACCTTCCATGCCAGTCACCTCAGTGATGTAAGTAACTTTACGCGTGCCGTCACGCATACGGTCTTGATGCACACACAGGTCAATGGCCGAGGAAACCTGCTCGCGAATAGCGCGTGAGGGTAAGTCCATGCCAGCCATGAGAGTCATCGTCTCAAGGCGCGAGAGAGTGTCGCGTGGCCCATTGGAGTGGAGCGTGGTCATTGAGCCGTCGTGGCCCGTGTTCATGGCCTGCAACATGTCCAACGCGGCTTCGTCGCGGATTTCGCCGACGATGATTCGGTCGGGGCGCATACGCAGGGAGTTCGTCACAAGGTGACGAATCGTAATTTCGCCGCGGCCTTCAATATTCGGCGGGCGAGATTCCAATGTAACAACATGCTCCTGGCGCAGTTGTAGTTCCGCCGCATTCTCAATGGTCAGAATACGTTCATCGGCGGGGATAAAACTTGAGAGAATGTTGAGCAAGGTCGTCTTACCAGAGCCAGTGCCGCCTGAAATCACGATATTCAGGCGCGCTTCCACGCAAGCCTTCAAAAACTGCAACGACTCTGCAGAGATCGAGCCAAATTGAACTAATTGCTCCACTGTAATGGGGTTCTTCGCAAATTTACGAATAGTGAGCACCGGCCCAATCAGCGAGATGGGAGGAATGACAGCATTCACGCGGGAGCCATCTTGAAGGCGGGCATCTACATATGGGCTGGCTTCATCAATACGCCGACCCAGCGGAGCCACGATGCGGTCAATAATGCGCAAAACGTGTTCGTTATTTTCAAAGGTCACTGGCACACGATGAATCTTGCCCTTGCGCTCCACATAAATATTCTTCGCGCCATTGACCATGATTTCAGTAATGCTCTCATCTTCCAGAAGCGTCTGGAGTGGGCCGAGGCCCAAAATCTCAGCGGCGATCTGCTCAAAAAGCCTGGCCCGCTCGGGGCGCGAAAGAACGATATTCTCTTCGGAGAGAATCTGCTCAAAGAGTTCCTGAATCGCGCGGCGCACCTCGTCTGTTTTTGTGATGTCCATAGACGGGTCCAGCTCAGCCAGCAGGCGATTCTGGACGCGAGTCTTGAGGTCGAAATATGTGCCTGCCTGAGGGGCTGTAATGGGCGCATTGACGCGACGCGCCTGCAAGGAGGAGAGTCGTGAACTATCGCCCGACCCGCTACCAGCCGCGCCCGAGGCGGGTGGCGGCGCCCCTGTCTGACCGGGGGACGCCCCTGCGCCTTGTCCCTGCTCAATACGTTTTAGTAGTGACATTTATTGCTCCGTTGCTTGTTCATCGCTTGGGCAACCGATCGCCTTGGGCGTCCAGCTCGGTAACGCGGGCGCGAACCTTTTCTGCAAGGCCCAGAATGGCGCGGCCAATGGGCTGGGCCTTGCCATCCACCATAAAAGGTACGCCGCGATTAACCGCAGGGATCACGACGCGATCGTCGAGTGGCAGTATGGCGGCCACTTCTTGCTTCAAATTCTCGCCAACTTTTTCTGCTGTAATGCTGATGCGTTTGTCAAATTTGTTCATGGCAAAGAGAACACGTTCACGCGGAATGCCCAGGGTTTGCATGAGGTCGAGGAAGAGGCGGGCGTTTTTGATTGCGGGGATATCTTGATTGGTAAGTAATACGATTACGTCGCTGGTGTCAATTGCGGCCACTGCCACATCGCCAAGATAGGAGGATGTATCAATTACCACATACGCATACAACTGACGCAGGTAGTCTACGATATTTAGGAATTGCTCGGCGCTGACTTTGTCGGCTTGCTCTGGGCGCGATGGCGCGGCCAGGATATGGACGCCGGTGGCGGCGTGCTTCATCAGGGTGCTGTCCACGATTTCGGGGTCCAGGTCGCCGCGTTGAGCTAATTCAGCAATTGTATTGCGGCCCTGTTCATTGAAGAATACAGCAACGTCACCATATTGCAGGTTAGCGTCAACGATTACGACGCGAGTGTCGTCGTTGTGCAGAGCCAGCGAAAGATTTACAGCCACCGTGGTGGTACCCACCCCGCCTTTGGGACTGTAGACTGTGATAATCTTTCCGCGAGTCAGGCTCATGTTGGCCGGCATCATGGCCGAAGCCACACCGCCGACAGAAGCTGGCAGGCCCTTAACCGAGGTCATCTTCGACCTCTCCACTCGCGCCATTTCGGCCGCGCGGCGGATTGCAGAAATCAACTCATCACCCATGGGCGGCTTGGTCAGGAAGTCTCTGGCCCCTGCCAGCATGGCGCGGCGCATGTAGTTTTGATCACCCTGCACAGAAAGGATGATGACCTGGACATGCGGGGATTTTTCACGGATGGCCTCGGTGGCGCTAATTCCGTCCATGTCTGGCATATTAATGTCCATCAGGGCCACATCCGGGTCCAACTCCTGCGAAAGTTGGATGGCCTCTTTACCGGAGCGCGCCGAACCCACCACTTCAACATCTCCTTCAAACTGGAGAAGTTTCTTGATGTTTTCGCGCGTCTCGGCAATATCATCAACGATCAGGACACGAATTTTTTCGCCTGCCATAAAATGGTTTCCTATTGATTTCGATTCAAATTTTCTCTACCGTACAGCGGTCATTGCGAGGAGGGTATTTCCCAACGAAACAATTTCCTTACAACGCACGAGATTGCTTCCCTTCGACAGTCTCAGGACATCGCGGGCGAGTACGCCCGCGCAATGACGGCATTTACTCGTATTTGTATGGTAGTGAATTAAAATTACTATTGCGCAGGCACCGTTACGACATCGTTTGGCAGGAATGGCAAAAACAGGACGTCGGTACGAGGAGTTAATGCATATGCCAGCTTCACGGGCACAGGAATATTGAACTGGCTGAGCAAGAATTGAAGGGTGGCGGCTTCAGTGACCTGGCGAGCGGGGTCCGTTGGGTTACGCAAGGTCAGATACATGGGCGTGTTGGTTACGACCATGTACGCCAATGCGACGGCTTCCTGCGGAGAGACTATCAGGGTGATGATATCGGGGGCAAGAGTGACCGTCTGGACGCTTTGCTGATTGGGCAAAGGAGTGGGCGTGGCGGCATTGGCAGCAGCGCTGGATGGTTCCAAGGAGAAATTTCCGAGCCTCAAAACTGTTACATCTTGCAACATCATCTGGCACACAACGCGCGGGCGCTGAGCTTCAGAGGGCACTACATAGATACCCAATTGGAAGGCTGGTTCAACTTCGGTGCGGCCTTGTGTAGATGTCCCTTCACCAGCCGGAGCAACGGACAGGCTGATTCCAGGCATTTCATCAATCTTGGCGCCATTGGGTCCGAGCACTGTTGCCGTGCCATTGGGCAATTGAGTCTGGAACGAAGGGTCAACATCAATCATTGCGAAGCAGGCCATTAAATTAACGTGCGCCCCATCCGCCACACCATAGGCCACTGCCGCGAGGCGCGAAATGGGAATGGCAACAGCGGTTTTGCCGGCCGGAATAATCGATGCCCACTGCGGGCCGCCAATATCGGTCACAGCCCCAGGAGGCGCAACCAGACCACTGGTGATAAGCGTTCCCTGATCAATAGCCACTTTGGCAATCTGACCAATGAGCTGGTCTTTTTCCTCCGCCGTAAACATGACACCGGCAACCTGATCCTGTGCCAAAGAGTAGGTGGATAATTTATCCTCTGTGATGGGATCGCCCGGGAGGAATGCCTGTACCGCATAATAGACTTGGACTGACACGGGGGTCGGTGTGGCAGTAAGGCCTCCGAGCAGGGATGGCAAGGCAAGTGCGCCCACACCGAGCACCACCACTATTAGAATCAAAAATATTAAGGTTCTTCCGCGACGCATAGAAACTCCTCTCCAAAAACAGCTTGTCTGTTGATATTTATATCACCTTGATTATACAGGAAAAATTACAATATCCTATCGGGCAAACTGGTATAAAGGTAGGAGTGCTTCTTCTGTCATTTGAGAATTTTTCCATCGCCCAATAAAAGACCCCTGTAGCAACGCACTGGCGGGCAAATTGCCGACTGTCATTCAAGAAGCAAAACAATGGCTCCACAAGCATAAGGCCCCGACTTTCGCCAGGGCCTTATGCAACGAGATGAATCAAGATTAGAGGGAGCTGTTGATGGTGGTAAAAATGGCGTCGACGCTAGTACCGAGCAGGGTCACGGCGGCAATAACAACAATGGCGATCAACGCGAGGATCAGAGCGTACTCAACGAGGCCTTGTCCTTTTTCTTTAAGTGAGAATAACATGGGTGGATATCTCCTTTCTTTTAAGATTTCCAAGTGACTTGGATAATCAGATTATACAACGTACTCGATACGATGCAAGGCCAAACGAGCATGTTTTCATTACAATTATGAAAGACTCATTCAAGTCTAATCGCAAGATTTCGGCTAGTGTTTTGCCGGAACCGAAAAAGTTACGCGAGTTCCCTTGCCCAGTGCGCTGTCAATTTCAAACGAACCGCCCAGCATTTCTGCGCGCTCCTTAATTAATTTCAACCCAAGACTGCCGCCCTGCTGAACCGCCTCCACATCCAAACCTTTTCCATTATCGTCCACGTTGACACGCAACAAGTTCTCGGCCATATCCACTTGCACTTTAACCGTGGCCGCCTGACTGTGGCGCGCGGCGTTGCCGATCAATTCCTGAATGGCGCGGAAGATCATCACTTCCACGTAAGGCTCCAATCGGCGTTCAGCGCCCGTCACCGTGACAGACACTTCCAAACCTGCCTGCTCTTTAAAAGCATCGGCATATTTCCGTAAGGTTGGAGCCAGGCCCAAATCGTCCAACATCATCGGGCGCAGTTCGAAAATGAAGTTGCGCACTTTTTGAAAGGTGCCCATCGCCGATGACTTAAGACTCCCCAACTCCTCGCGCGCCTGCGCGGGGTCAATGTCCAACAAGCGCATCGCGATTTCGGTCTGCAAAACAAAATTGGACAACGCCTGCGCAGGGCCATCGTGCATCTGACGTGAAAGCCGCTGACGTTCTGCCTCCTGCGCATTGACCAACATCTCCACGTTAGCCATCATCCCCGATACGCCGCCTGCCCCCGTATCCGCGGACTTATTACCCCCATTGGAAGTAAAGCGCTCCAACGCATCTTTGTATTTACCAAGATGCGTCTTGTCGTTTTGCAATTTTTCAAGTTGGCCGCGCATCACCAACAGACGCTGTTGTGCGTCCAGCGCCGAATCATAGGCCATGCGCACTTCTTCGCTGGGCAACTTACTAATTTGACCCTGCACCTGCTGTAAATGCCCTGTAATCGCCGCATTTCGCTGGGAAAGTTTACTCAACTCCCCCTGACTCTGTTCAATCATCAGGGTCACTTCGCGCAAGGCGCGAGTGGTCTCTTCTAGTTCAATTTGTGGGTCACCTTCCACTTTTGGTGAGGCAAGCCCGCCAGATTCTTTTTTTGCCATTCCTGTTACTCCTGCTTGGATGTGTCTTTAAGCGTCACCCAGCCGCGCTTGAGCGCATAAACAACCGCCTGTGTGCGATCTTCGACGTTGAACTTTCGCAAAATAGAAGTGACGTGATTCTTAACCGTCTGATGGCTAATGCCCAGCAAGCCCGCTATTTCCTTGTTGCTCATGCCACGCACCACACAACTCAAAACCTCCATCTCGCGGTCAGACAGCGGATGAAACGGACTACCCGGCTCACTGTAAGAGCGGCGCGAACCTTCTATTTGACTTTCGACCCAGGTATGCAGTTCACGCTGGGTAAATACGCGCGTACCAATCACAAATTTCCCCAACGCCACTTCGCGAATCATCTTCACCAGCATCTGCGGCGAAATGTCCTTCGCGCAATATCCAGCCGCGCCGGCCAGTGCCGCGTGAATGGCCTGCTCCACATCGTCATAACCCGTCAACAACATAACCCGCGTGGGCAATTTCTCCTGAACGATCAAATGCGTAATCTGTTGTCCGTTCATGCCCGGCAAATTCACATCCAGAATCGCGATCTGCGGCTTGAGCCTCTGAATCATCTCCAGACCTTCCTCGCCATTAGCCGCCTGACCCACCACAAGCATGTCGGCCTCCAGCGCAAGCGAATCGGCCACGCCCTGCCGAAACAACGGATGATCATCAACAATAAGAAGTGAGATTTTTGACATAGTAATTTTTTTACCTTCAGTGGATTTTAGCATAAAACCTCAGCAGACACCTATTTCCAAAAATAAACCGACAACCCTTCAGCATCCATCAGTACTGCCGAAGCGCCAGACGCAGAAAAAATGGGCGTTGTTCCTGCAACCAACTCAGGGTAAGTGCTCGGAAAAACAATCAAATAATCCACGCCCTGCTGACGCATGTGTTCGGCCAGCCGCGCCGGGTCGTGCATCCATGCGATTATTTCCGGCGAAATTAATCCAGCCAGGTCCAACAATGCGTGCCGGTCAAAATAACCCAGCGCGCCAATATCATGCACCGCAATTAATGCGTCAGCCGGAAGATTGGCATCAGCCCAGCGCGCGACCAAGACCATATTATTCTCGATAAAGGCCACATCGCGCGCATAAGTCCGCGCGCCCAGGCACCAAAATAGCAAAGTGACGACAATCACCAAATTGACTGTTGCGCCTGCCCCTCGCAACGGGCCGCGCCTTGAGCGGGTGACGGCTTGCGAATAATATTTCGCCAGCCCGAGCAAACCCCACAAAAAGAAGATCGGCATGGCGGGCATAATGTACCTGCCGTTTTGATACGGAGGCAAACGCAAGAAATAGATGGACAAATATCCGGCGAACCAAATAAAAGTGGCAATACTTCCCCACTGACCAGCGCGAACAAAAGACATCACCCACACGATGGCGCCAAAAAGCAACACCAACGCAGGCCCATTAAAGAATTGAAGCAAAAGAATCCCTAGTCGGGCAATGATAGGTTTCATTTGCCAGTCTGCGTATTCCGATTGCTTGGCGTAAAACGTATTGGGAAATGGATGGCCGGACAAACTGAGATTAAATAGAAAATATGGCAATACCAATACAAGCACGCCCAAACCAAATATAAAAACGCGTTGGGCTTTGACGCGCCACGCACTCGAATCCATCAACATAAACGTGAATAGCGCGGGGCCGATCAAGGTCAAGCCGTCGGGGCGCACCCAGACGGTTAGACCGGTCAGCAGGCCCAAGGTCAGGGGGCGAGGCGCGGGGGTGCTGAGACGCAGCAGAATAACCGTAACCAGCAGGGAGTGGAGCAAAGTCTCCATGCCCGCGCCGGCGGCCCAGACGAAATGCCATTCGAAGCAGATGAATAATCCGGCCAGAGGCCAGCGCGTGGAATACGTTGGCGCAAGTTTGCGCACAGTGGTTTCAAACAATAACGCCAAAATAAATAGCAGGAGAAAGCCGAGAAAATATGTCCAGAGGTAAGGGCCGAGGCCAAGCAGAAAGCCGATGGCAAGGAGCGCTGACCATAGCGGCGATGTGGAGCCTGCCGAGGGGACGCCGGGTATGAAAGCCCACTCGCCGCGCAGAGCCAGGTTACGCGCGTAGGTCAGGTGAATCCACGAGTCGTCGAGGGGGAAGCCGAGGTTTGAAACGACGGCGCTGACCGCCAAATACACGCCGAGGCTGAGGGCGGCGGCGAGCGCGAGAATCGAAACTGAGCGACGGTCCAGATTAAGGGAGGATTTCATAGATGCGTGCTCCATCCGATTCTCCGATGTAGCGAAAGGCTGGGTTTGACTCTGGCGAGTCGTAGAGCGGGGCCAATTCTGTGAGACTTGGTCTATCTTCCAAAATCAAATAACGGGCAGAGAACGCTTTGGCGGTGGCAAGAACTTCCGCAATGCCTCCGTAAGGAATTACGATAGCGGAGCGACCAGTAACAATATTTAAGCCTGGAGCATTGCGCACCATAATCACTTGGTCAGCAGGGATATTTTCGGCAGATAAAATTTTCTCAATTGCCAAATAAGGGCCGTCTTCACGCTCCCAGGTTGGGGCAAAGCGATTTGCACAAACAAAAACAGTGGCGGTAAGCGCAAATAGAATCATGGCCGCGCCAAATAATTTGTAGGCGCGTTCAGATAGCCAAGCTTGCTTTTGTCCTGCCTGCACCGCAACCTGCAAGCCGATGGGAGCCAGCGCCCAAGCCAGCGGAGTCAGCGCGGCGCTGGCGTGGAAGTAAGCTCCGCGCGGGCCGGCAAAAGGAAAAATGAACGACATAATAAATAGGAGGATCATCCAAACAAGCGCAGCATATTGCACAGCCGGGTTTGTGCGCAAGCGCCAGCCTCCCACAAGAATAAATGGAAACAAAATTATGCCGCACTGCGCAATCAGCACAGCATTGAAGTTACGCCAAAGCGCATCCCAGCGAGCGCTGATGATCGCGGGCCAGCCTGAATTGAGCAGATGTTGTGCCGTGAGAACTTCGGCGGGCCATGAAAAGGTTTCGCGGTATTCTGTCAGCCAAAGAGCGCGGCTGGTGCCGGGCGCCATGATGGAGCCAAACGCGGATTGATTGCGCGCATACCATGGAGCCATGACCAGTAAAAATCCGAACAAGGTCAACGCGAGGGCGAGGGTGACATTTTGCAAGGAGCGCTTTTCGCCAGAATAAAAAATGGCGACTAGAAAAGAAATGCCCAGCCACAAAAGCCCATCAGAGCGGGCCAGATTCATCAGCCCGCTGATGAATCCAAAAGCAAGGAAAATTTTTGCGCGACTCTGCGTGGACGATGGAAGGCGAAGTTTGGAGAGGAGCAAAAAATAACTCGCGCCTAAAACCATGTAGACGCCGTAATTGTCTGTCACTGAAAGGTAGGGAGTGTAAAAGGTGGGCAAACCCGCTAAAAGCGCGGAGAGGAGCGCGGACTGACGATTGGGCGAAAGGCGAAAGGCGAGAGTCGCCGTCAGGGGCGGGATGAGGGCGGCGAGGAGAATAAATCCAATACGCGCGGCGGCGAAGGTGTGCTGAGCGGTGATCCACATGCCGGCGGCGGCGATGATGGAGGCGAGCGGCAACCAATAGGCGTGCGAGGGATGCGGCAGAGAGGTGGGGTCGTCGAGGTAGTTCCACAAGTAGGGTTGGCTGAAGCCGTGGCCGCGGACGAGTTGCAAGCCCCCGCCGAAGTAGTAGTCTGCGTCCATGTAGCCGGGCAGGGATTGGAATTGCGTTACAAGCAATTGCACGGCCAAGCCAAGTAAAAACAAAAGGGTTAAATCTCTGCGTGTCATTTGCGTAGCTCGCGCTTTACATTATCTGCCCAGGTGAGCGGCGGACGGACGGCGTACCAGCGCACCCAATACAGGCCAGCGATGACGAAGGCGATGAAGAGCAGGTAGGTTAATTCAGCGGCGCGCGGGTCGGCGTGTGCAAAACGGGATTGCACATAATATGGAAGAGCGCACAAAAGCAGAGTGTAGGCTGAGAGAATTAAGTAGCCTAACCCGCGCCAGCGTTCGCGCGCGAAAGGCAGGATGCACAAGATTGAAAAAGCCAGCGGGGCCAGATTGGAAAGTGTGGTGCGCAAACCTATCAGCGGCGTAACAGCCAGCGACAAACCGGCGACCCACATCCAGCGCGGAGGGTTTGCGCCGCGCCATGCGCCGACCCATTCGACGGCCAGTAGAATCAGCAGGGCCAGGGAAATGATGGGCAGGTATTTGTCAAAAGCGGACGGCGGCGATTGCGCGAGAATCGGCACAAGGCCAAGTCCGGCATGGGCCTGGTAATTGGAAATTAACGCGCGCACAAATGAAAGGAACCAGCCGGGCGTGGACATAAACGCGATCAGCGTTGCGCCGCCCAAAATTATCCACAACATGCCAAAGCCGACAAAGACGCGTCCGCGTCGCGCGCGATAGACGCCGATGATGACAAATAGCCACAGAAGAATCATGGCTGGCCAATGAAACGAAACCAGCGCCAGCAGGATTCCGGCGACTTCGTCATTTTCGGCGCGAATGGCTTGCACTGCGCCGAGGATGCCGAGCACGACCAGGATGGCGGGCGAGCCGGACAAAATGGCGCTCACACTAAAGAAGGAGGCCAGCCAGGTTACGCAGAAAAAAACGATAAACCAGCCGTGCGGGCGCCAGTCTAGCAGACGCAGGCTGAGCAGGATTAACGCCAGCAGAGCCAACTCTGAAACAGCCATGAATGCGGCGCGCGCCCAGAGCGCATCTGGGATGAGCGCAAAGGGCAGATATAAAATTAAAAGCGGAAAGGGAATACCCAATGCCAGCGGCGACTCACCCTCCTGCGCGGCGCGTCCATAGACCATGCTCTGCGTGCGCTCTTTGATTGTGTCGCTGTATGGGTCGAGTTGCTCAAAAAGAAAAGCGCGCGCTCCGTTCCAAGCGGGCAGAAATTCTTCGCCTTTGCCATAACGATTCGCCAGCGACCAGTTTGCATAAACCAATCCGGCAAACAAAATTAATCCCAGCAAAGCAATGGGCAGTAGCGACAGAGAATTTTTGAAAGGCGTGGAAGGTTTAGTGATCACGGGGCAAAGTTAATTCTTAGCCACGGATTTACCCGTTGGGCACGATGTCACGGATTAGCACGGAGTGTTTAATAATCCGTGGAAAATCGGTGAAATCCGTGGCAAAAAAATCATGCGAGATGTTACTGCGGCGAAGGTTCGTTGCGCGTCATCTTCAGGCCATCAATCAACTCGCCCACGTGGTCGAGCATGGCCTGACCACGGAAACTGCCATAGAGCAAACGCGCGGCCACTTCTTTATTTATTTTTTTCGGCGAGCCGAGTGAACGCGCCAATTTTTGAAGCAGGCCCTTGTCGCACTTGTCGAGCAAGTCTACGGGCTTGTCTACGCCGACGGGGAAGAACACGCGGCGGTCCCACAGGCGCGTCTCTTCGGTGTAATTTTCGGGGCTGACAAATTCAAAACAATAGGTGTGGAACAACTGATGCGCGGCTTCGTGTACATATTGCCACTTAACATGCGGCGCGCTTTCTTGAAAGTAGGCCTGCACTTGTTCCTTCAAGTGCGTCAAGCTCGTATCGGGTTCACTGTTGCACAACTCGTAAAAGCGGAAAATAATCTGCGGACGATAATCATTCGGAGTCATGCGAATCTTTTGTTGCGTGAGAATGCGCAGATATTCATCGAGCAATGCGTCGGGCACCTGGTCCGCCGCCGCCGTAGAAAGCGAGACCTCCATTTGATTGTTGTCGTTCAATTGATATTCAGCCAGGTCTTTGGCCGAATTTAAAAATTCCTTGAAATTACTAAAGCCGTAGTTGCGTTCATTGAACGCGGGATTTAATCGCAACATGGCATTCTTCAATTCAGCCGCCAAAATCCATTCACCCTGACGGGATTGTAAAACGCGACGAAGCAGTTGACGCGCTTCGCTGATCTCAAACGACGGCGCGGCATTCTCGCCCGTAGCGGCTTCGTCCGACTTGGGCGACTCAGCCCCGACGAGGCGGTCGTAGAAAATAAATTCGTCGCAGGCGTTAATCAGATATTCGGCGCTGGCCCCCACCACGCCCAGACCCACCACGTTGAGTCCGCGCCCCCTCAAACGGTGGACGAGTTCCGTGAAATCGCCGTCGCCTGAGACGAGCATGATGTCGGTGAGATTTCCGGCGCCGGTGTTGATCAATTCGAGCGCATCAATCACGATGCGAATGTCGGCGGCGTTCTTTCCACGCTTGCTCGAAACGTGGACGAGTTCCACGCCCGAGCCAAGCAATTCACGCTGACGGTCTCCACCGTACGAAGACCAGTCTGCATACGCGCGGCGCACGACCACGCGGCCAATCTGCGCGGCCGTCTCGAGCACCAGCGACCATTCCACTTCGGTGTCTTTTCCAAGTTTATCGGAGACGCTGATTTCGATGTTATCATAATCAATAAATACGGCCACCTGAGCATTGTCATTCATAATATTATCCTTTTCAATTTGAGTATGCCGATGTGCAACTTTTTATTTGGCAAAATCCAAACCTGCGAAGCGCATTCCCCGTTTCGCGCTTCTGGCTGGGATTGTGACCGGGAGTCACATCGTGCTTATAAGACGGAGTATAAGTTAAAGTCATGCGCGCGCATAGTGTCGGTTTGAGGGCTGAAAAAAGATGAAAATTCAACAACGCGTGGGCCGTTGGGGCGAGCAAGCCGCGGCGGACTATCTCGAAAAGCAGGGCTACCAAATTTTGGCGCGCAACTTCCGCACAGAGCACGGCGAAGTGGATATCATCGCCCAGCAGGATAAATCGCTTGTATTTGTTGAAGTGAAGGCACGCTCGTCAAACCGCTACGGTTTCCCCGAATATTCGGTCACGCCCAAGAAGCGCAGACACATCCTCAGCGCCGCCGAAAAATACATCCTCGAGCATCCCGAATTCCAAACCTGGCGCGTGGACGTGATCGCCGTCGAAGGCGAATCAGGCGAGGCGAAGATCACGCATTTTGAGAATGTGGTGGGATAAAAAGTGACTGTCATCTCCCAGATGACAGTCACTTTTCTTGCGCACCTGCTTTTCGCAGGATTTCCAAAAACGGGATGGCTTTGAGGATTTTTACGCCTCGATATTCGCCGTTGAGAGGGTCGAAATGCGGGTCATAGGTAACGAGGAAATTCGCCTCGCCAATCACAGCGCAGGCAAGTACGATATCATCGTCGGGATCGGTAAGCAGGGCTTCGATGTTATCGGATACGACTTCAATCCATTCCGCTGAGCGAATAAGCGCGGAAGCCAGCATCACAACATCCTCACGGGCAATTCCGCGCTCCTTCAGTTTTTCGATCAATTCTTTAGCGACTTGCTTGCAGGTAATCAGTTGAAATTCGCCGCGCTTCCATCGTTCCAGCAATTCGCGGGTTGGACTATTGGCGTTTTTGCTCAGGGACGCCGAAACAAAAACATTGGTATCCAGAACCGCTCGCGTTGGCTCAGTCACGTTCCCACTCCCCCTCAATAGCCGTCCCGTTACGAATCGCGGCCTGGCGAATCCGCTCCGTCGCGTCTATAAACCGCTGGACAACTTCCTCATGCGAAAGATCACGCATCTCTGCCGCGCGGGCTTTTGCAAGGGACAGGATTTCCTCCGCCTTGTAATCTGCCCGGTCTTTTTGATTCAGGTCACCAATGGTCTCATAAACCACCAATAAATCAGAGGGCGGGAGCTTGGCGATGCTGGAAAGAACCCGTCGTAACAGTTCTTCTGAATCTATATGCACAATGCTCATCAGATTTTCTCCTTTCTCCGCAATCTTACCTCAATTTTTCCCGCCGAGGCCATCTTGTATCTTGCAGTTAAGCGTGATTCACCGTCGAAGGCGAATCGGGCGCGGCAAAGATTACGCATTTTGAGAATGTGGTTTGAGAGTAAGCAGATTTCCGAAGTCTTTGAGACTTCGGAAGTCTTGTGAAAGTTCGCCCGCAAACCTGGCGCGCGCGCCCGCCTACGGCGGGAGGGTGGCGCGCTTGATACACTTTATTGATTTCAAAAAATCAGCGCGATTCAGAAGGCCAGAAAATCAGAGGACAGAAAACAGAATCAA
>VFKQ01000112.1 GCA_009885445.1 Anaerolineaceae bacterium
ACACTTTCGAATCAAGTGGTGGTCGAGTAGCCGCGAGGTACTCCGAGGGGCGTATCGAGACCACGTTTACGAGTAGTTTCGCCGTTCGGTGGTCTCGACCACGGCACTTGCGCTCGTGGCAAGTGTACGGCGGCAATAGCACCGCCTACTCGACCACCAGCGTATCTTTGGACCAAACTGTCAGGTAGCTAGAATTTTTTCTATTTTATGTAGGGGCAACCCGCCCAGCGTTCGCCAGATGACTTAATTAATCCTGGCGGGTTGCCCCTACTATTAAGATTCTTTTTTGCGATTCCGATACAACTGCGCACTGGGCACCGCAATCATCTTTTGTAGATTCAACGAGCCGCCTAAAAAGTCCGCGACTCGTTTGCAGTGCGGCTCGGGGCTGGCGATCAGGTCATTATAACGAACATACAAAATTTCCATGTTGGGTTGCCGTGCAAGCCAGGGACGCACGGCCGCAAGATGGGCGCGGAATTCCTTTTCCATTTCATCGTCCGTAATGCGATTGTGCTGGTCACGATGGGTGAGCATTTTTTTTTGCGAAGCCAGCACTTCGGCAATTTCGCGCTCCATGAAAATAATTTTATAGTGCGCCTGCGCTGGAAGGTGTTCGAGCAATGCTGAAATCACCTTGACCACTTTTCCGCCCGCCTCGTCCACCCAGACACGGTCGCCCGCAGACATTTGCTTGACGCGCTCAAATTCAAAATAGCCGTTGGGGTTGTCATCATCGGCGGCGCGAATCGCATCGGCGACGGCTTCCAGCCCGCCCTCGGCCAGAATCTTCATCATCATCGAGGTGCCCGAACGCGGCAGGCCAGAGACGATCACGACGGGCTTTTTCTGCGCTGACGGTTTGCGCAAAGATGAAAATAATTTATTCATGGAGTGGCCTTTTGAAAGGGTTTATCAGCTTGCGCCAGCATATCCAACATTTCTGCTTGCATGGCCGAGGCAATTGAGGCGGCCTTTTGAAATTGATTCTGCTGTTCAAACGAGTCTTGCACAATATTATATAACTCGTAAGACTCAGAAGCCGCGGGGTAACCTGCATAGCGAATTAATTTCCAGTCCCCTTTTCGCATCGAAATGGAAACGCGCTTGAGCGGCAGAAAGGCTGAGTTTTTCTTTGCGTCCAGCGAGATGATCGGGCGGGCGGAATCTGCTTCGCCGCCGAGGAGCGGTAAAGCGACGCCGTCCAACCCCGCGCTGAGGGCGGGTTGCCCGGCCAAATGCAGAACAGTTGGCAGAATGTCGGCGTTGCTGGTGGGAGTGTAAATATCTTTTCTGGCTGTCTGGCCCGGCGAGGAAATCATCAGCGGAATGTGGATGACTGGGTCGCATAAAAGTGGTGTGACATGGCCCAAGACACCGCGCTCGAAGAGGTGTCCGTGGTCGGAGGTCAGGATGAGATGCGCATTGTCGAGGCGGCCACCCGCTTCGAGCGCGGAAAGGAGCGAGCCGAATTCATAGTCCACGCTGGCGATGTAAGAGTCGTAGCGATTGCGTTCCCTGCGTAAATCCTTTTCGCTGAAGGTGCTCATGGCCAGCGGGTGTTGCGGTCGCGCGGGGACTTGAGGGTCCTGCGCGTCGAATTGATGAAAAAATTCGCGCAGAGGCGCAAAGGGTTCGTGCGGCGCCCATATGTGGAAGTAAGCGAAGAAGGGTTTGCTTTGCTGTGAAAGGGTTGAAATTGTTTTTTGGATTCCGCTAAATGTTTCATCCAGTTGATATTGATAAAAATTATTATCCGGAAAACCAATGGGGTACTGCGCCGATTCGAAGGATTCCAGCTTATGGTGAATCAGTTTGTCGTATAGAAACGTGGCCAGCGAGGCGGGCTTTTGTCCCTGCGCCTGATGGCCGGAGACGAGCAGGTCATCGTAGGCGTAATAGGCTGTGGTTGGGTCGTTGACAAAGCGCGCGCCAGTGGATGCGACCTGGCGAAAACTAAAAGATGAAAGCGGAAGAATTTCTTCGAGATGCGCGCGGAACTGGCCAAGGAATAATTGCGCCCAGGGATTTTGTGTGTAGCCGAGGCGATAGTATTCCGGCCCGAGCATGGAAAAAATATTGGCGTCGGCCAGCTCGCGTTTTACCGGCGCGGATTGTGAAAGCGCGCGATGATTCCAGGGAAACAAACCGGTGAGCATGGAGGCTGTGCCGGAGGAGGTGAAACTGCCAGCGGAGGAGTGGGAGTGATAAACGTTCGCGCGCGCGGCGAAGCGTTCAAGGTTGGGCGTGGTGCCGCGCGCATATCCGTAAGTGGAGAGGTGCCGCGCAGACATGGCGTCGAAGAGCAAAATGATGATGTTGGGTTTGGCATTGGGCGCGCGCTTTTCATTGCGGGCTGACAGGCGCGTTGAAGACAGCATGGCTCCCCCAGCCACTGCCGCACCTACTTTCAACACATCCCGTCGACTCAGTTTTGACATGTTTAGTTAATGTTGCGAATAATCACGGTCAGTATTGAAACCAGCGACACGGGAATCAGAATGTACACAAAGATAACCAGCCTGTCTGATGCTTCTACGGCAACTTTGGCCAGCCACTTAACATACGCAGATGATATCGCAAGCGCAATGCCAATCAACATGGCGGCAAGTGTCCACTGGGTTACAGAGTCGCCCCAGATAAAGAGTAGGTTCACGTAGGCAATATACGTGCCGATGGCCCCAAAAGCGGCCCACGCGCCGCGCGGAATAAAATCATCGCGCAATAATCGCGCCGGTAAAATCATGCAAACCACGAGTAAGATGCCCAAATACAGCAGGCTGTCCAAAAATATTTGCATAAAGAGGTAGGCCAGGATGGGCAAGATCTCATTGATTTTCTGAAAATACAGCCAGGAGGGCAACTTCCACACAAAGACGAGGATCATCCACGCAAAAGACATGAAGGCGATCACGGCATACACAGGAGTAATCTGCTGGAGTTTGGGCAAGCGATCTAAGATCTTATTTAGCATAGAAATCCTATCGCGCAATATTATCGAACGGGCGTGTGCACGCAAAGCATGTCAGAGACTTGGCGTAAAGACTTCGGAAATCTCCCTGGATGTGCCTAAAACGGAGAGTCATTTTAAAGATTTCCGAAGTCTGAATCGGGTGACAACCTTTGCGTGCACACGAACGGGCTTACAAACGCCCCAACGCGTTTAATCGTTCTTCGAGATCGTTCTACCCAAGAGCATACGGCCTGGCGTCCGACTCATTCACATCCGCAAGGCCGCCCCTGAATATGATATTCGTCATCGTAGATGTGTCATGCCTGGGGAAATCTGATGCAAAGATGGGTGGCATATTTTTCGCGGACGGTTTTTTGAGCACTAAAAATAGCCTGTTCATTGATTGCTTCTGATATAAGGCTTATTCGCGTTTTCAAGCGCCTGGAGCAGTTCGGTCTTCATGTCTACAGTGGTATCCCTGAGTTTTCCAAAAAGATTGACGAGTTCATGCGGGTCGTTTTTTAGATCGTAGAGTTCAAATTCGCTATTGGACTCAGGGTAGCCAAGATAATGAATCAGTTTGTAATTGCCCTGATTGAGCGCTATGGAGGCCTTTGTAAACGGCCGGAAGGGAGAGTTTAGGTCGGCTTGCATGCTGTACACCGGACGGTCAGATTGCTCAACCCCGCCAAAACCAGGTAGGATTTTTCCTTCAAGCCCTGCTGGCGGCTCAGCTCCGGCTAGTTTCAGGATGGTTGGGGCGAGGTCCAGGTTTGATGTGACGGAGAAAAAATCCGCGCGTTCTGCCTGTCCAGGCGCGCGGACCATGAGGGGGATGTGGATTATGGAATCGTAAAGCAACGGGGAACCATGTCCGATCATGCCGCGCTCGAAGGTCTCCCCATGATCAGAGGTTACGATGAGATAGGTGGAATCCAGAATTCCGCTTTTCTCAAGGCTGTCGAGAAGTAGGCCAAATTCATAATCCACATTAGTCACAAACTGATCGTAGAGGGAATTGTACTCTTTCGAAAAATCATCGGCATAACGATTCAACACAAGGGGATGACGCGGTTTTTTAATAAAACCCTGAGCATCTAGAAATAAGGCCGCGAAATCCTTTTGCGGACGATACGGCTGGTGAGGAGGGAAGATGTGGAAGTATTCAAAAAATGGGCGTCCACCAGTCCAATTTTCATGGGCAGTCTTGTTCAAGCCTGCCAGCGTATCCCTTATCTCAAAATCAACATAACCGGTTGTTGGCAGTCCATAAGGATAATCGGAGTTCTTATTATTTTTCGCGGCGTTGTATTGGGCCTTTTGGTTCACACCCAACAGGAGGGATGCTGGCAACGTTTCAAGATCATTCGGATTGAGCAGGCCGTCATACGCATAATGCGCGGAAACATAATTGTTGCGAAAGCGTTCCTCCATCAACGCATAATAAAAATTGTCGGCGTAGCTGGCCGGCGGGATGCGCTCATCCACGCTGGAGGCGAACTGGGCAAGCAGAATGTTCGCCGACAGGTTGTGCGAAAATCCCGTCCGGAAATAATCGTCGCCCAAAGCATTGAAGATATTCCTGCCCATCAATTCACGCTTGATTAACCCGCGATGATTGATTGCGCGGTGCGTCCACGGGTAGGTGCCGGTCAGCATGGATGCAGTGCCTGGGGTCGTGAAGTTGCCCCCTGAAAAATGGGAATGATAAACCGTTGCCTGTTGCGCAAAACGCTTGAAATTAGGGGTGGTATTGTAAACATAATCGTACAAGGATAAGTGGCGCGCTGACATGGCGTCGAACACCAAAAGGATGACGTTGGGTTTTTTATCGCCCATAAAGGCGCGCGGGTTTAAAGCGGATTGTACGGGGGAGAGCAAAGCTCCGCCAGCCACCGCCGCGGTCAATTTTAGAAAATCACGCCTATTCAACCGCGATTTATTCTTTATCATTTTTTTTACTCCATAAGTAAGTTGCTTGCCAACGCATCATAAAAAGACCGGCTCCTGCGCCCAGATTTAGAAAGTCGCGGCGGTTTATTTTCGGCATGACTATTTGATGTTAAGAATCAGAACCGTTAACAGCGAAACGAGAGAGACGGGAATCAATATATAAAGAAATATTATCAGCCTATCCGCTATTTGTAGTACCGCCTTCGCCAGCCAGCCTATTCGGGCAGACGCAAAACTGAGCAAACTGGCAAGCAGGAGCGCCCCGATCAACCAAGCCCCAATAGGCAGGCTTGTCTGAAAAAGTAAATCAACATAAAGAAACATCGTACCAATGACCGTGAATGCCGTCCATATTCCGCGAAGGGCAAAATCATCCTTCAAAAATTTCGGTGGTAGAAGAAAGCAAATGGCAAGAAGAACCCCCAGAATCAACAGGCTTTCAACAAATATCTCTGCGTAGGCGTAAGCCAGAATGGCGAGGATTTCCGGGAAGGTTTGAAAATATAGCCAGGAGGGAATTTTCCATAGGGAAATAGCAATCATCCATGAAAACATCATAAAGGCAATGACGGCATAAACGGGCACAATCTGGTCGCGCCGGGGCAGGCGATTTAATATTTGATTGAACATGAGAATCCTTATCGCACGATATATCGAACCAACCTACAAATAACCCAAACCTTTTAAGCGCTCTTCCAAATCCTTCTGGCTACCCTGCGAACCCGCTTGCGACGGCGGCTTGATATGCGACACGTCCAGATGCTTGCCGATGGCAAGGAAGGGAATATCGCGAAAAGAGAGCGCGCCGAAATCGCGCAGGTCACGGTTGGCGAAGATAACGCCCGGCACAATGTCCGCGTCCATGCAGTGGTCCGCGCCCCAGTGATCACGGTTCGGTTCATGCGTCAGCGCAGGGATTTTTCCGACTCCCGTTTCAGCCGAGCCGCGATAGTTCGGAGCGTAACCCACGATCATGTCCGGCCCGAGGCGGGTAAACGGACCCGTGTAGATTTCGTGCTTGAGCCGCGCGCGCTCCACCACGGCACTCCCGTCGGGGCCTTTCCAGTCTAAAAGTTTTTGCTGAATCTCGGCCAGCAACGATTCGATTTTTTCAGCAGACACAACCCCCTGCCCTTCGCGGCCTGTTACATTTAAATACAGGCTGTTCAAACCGACGGCGTACGCGCTGGTTTTTGACCAATCCACATCTGCAAGGCCGCCTTCCTTTAAATCATCTTTCAATACGAGCCAGCCGTTTTCCATCAGCCAGCGGTTGAGATGAATTTTGTGTTTAAAAATACTGAAGCCATGATCCGAAAGAATCAGCAGGCGATATTTATCCGCAATACGCGCGGCCACTTCACCGACGAAGTCATCCAGTTTTTTGTACCAGGCTTCGGCAATGTCGCGGCGATTATGAAAGAACATGTGTTGCACGCGATCCAAATCGTCGAAGATGCCAGCCAGCACGCCCTCTTTAAATTCGCCGAGTAAATGAAAAAATATTTGTTTGCGGCGTTCAAAAATTAAATCGCACAGCGCCAAAAATTGATCGTCGTTGATGCAGCCATCTTCAAGTCCGCTAGTGTCCTGCGGCCAGCCGATTGTCAAATACGGGCCGACCTTCGTCCACAAATTTTTTGCAAAGGCGGGCGACGACGCGTAATGTTGCACCGAGTGAAGCGGATGGATTTGCAAAGGCAAACTATAAATGCGCACTGCGCCATCGAGTTGCGTGGCAATCAAACGCGTGATGGCATGAATATTAAACAACATGCCCACTTTGAATTTCAATTCGACGATCTCGCTCCACTCGCCCAACGTTAATTGGATTTTTTGCCCGCCGAGCGTCACGTCTGCTTTCTGCGCGTTGAGCACGTTCACTTCGATGGGCAGAGTCGCCGCCCCATTCGCACCTCCCTTGCGCACCGTTGGACCAGCCAGCGCGCCGACGAATCGATTCGCGGCGGAGGCCGTCAGTTTCGCCAGCGCAACCTTCTTTAAATTTTCATCTTCCGTGGAAAATAAAACGCCCACGCCAAGTTGTCCGCGAATATCGGGCGCGCCGAGGCCGGGTAACGTGTTGACTGGAATATTTGGCCGCGCTGGATACATGGCCGGCCACCACAGCGCCGTGGACGGATAGCCCATCTCGGCGGCTTCTTCAAAAAATGTGCGCGTGGTGTAAGGCGGGACGAACTGCTCGCCCAGCGCGGTCTTGCGCATCGGCAAAATGGAAACGTACGGCGCGTAAGTGGCCGCGTCGCGCAGAACAAAGTCGAAGATGCCGTGCCCGCCCGGGTCGCTGCCGGTCGCGATGCACGTCCACGAGACCTCGGTTTGGGGCGGAGAACAAACCTCCAGGCGCGAGTATCCGCCTGCATCCATTAATTTCTTGAGATGCGGTAAATGATTTTGCCCCGCGAGCGATTCAAAAACTGCCGGGTCAAACGAGTCGAAGCCGAGAATAATCGTTTTCATCAAAGAAGCGATTACTGCGGAGTCTCATCGTCTCTCTTAGAGCCGCGGCGCATGCGCGCCATCCATTCACGAATTCGGCGCGAGAAGATCAGCAGAAAGCCTGTCGCGCCAGCAAGTGCGGCGGCCAAAAATTGAAACAGGATTCCGCCGGTGTTCGGGTCAATATAGTTGAGGGGTGAGTGCATGTTGTCTCCTTTGGAAATGCATCGCGGTTTATACACCAGTTGAAATGGAAAGTCAAACCGAACGCCCTTCCGCTATTTTGCACAGATAGTTTGGTAGAATGCGCACATCCCAAAGAGCAGGAATCAACGTGCCCAACGACGACGTCACCCCCATCCGCCAACAATATCTCGAAATTAAACGCGAACATCCCAACGCGATTCTATTTTTTCGTCTCGGCGATTTTTACGAAACCTTCGACGAAGACGCCGAGATCACCG
>VFKQ01000245.1 GCA_009885445.1 Anaerolineaceae bacterium
CAAAAATGATGAGTTTTCCCTTTGTCTTTGAGAAAGGGAAACGGCTCATTCAGGAGTCTTTGCTACTGGATGGCACAGGCGTAATGGATCATGTGATCTTGAGACGCCAGCCCATCATGATCAATACCGACATGACCCGGAAAGCCGCTGAAATTACAGGTGCGGATGGAATCATCATCGGCGGCGGCGAAATGGTAAAGTCACGCGTAGATGTGCCCATGATCGTTGGCAATGAAGCGCGCGGCGTCATCTCCCTCCAGAATGTGGACCGCGAGAACGCCTTCACCGAATCAGACTTGCGCCTCCTGCAAACCCTTGCCAACAGCATGAGCGTCGCGCTTGAGAACGCGCGTCTCTTCGATGAGACTCAGCGTCTGCTCAAGATCACCGAAGAACGCAACGCGGAACTCGCCATCATCAACAGCGTGCAGGAAGGGCTGGCCTCCAAACTGGAGTTCCAATCGATTATTGATCTGATCGGTGACAAGGTCTCGGAGATCTTCAATGCGCATGTGACATCCATCTCCTTATACAATTCTGCGAACAGTGAAATTGATCACCGCTATATCATCGAGCGCGGCGAGCGTATCCGCTTTAGCAAACCGATAGCCATTGATCAGTTCCGCGAACGTGTGGTCAAAACCCGCCAGCCCTGGTTGATCAACCAGAATTACGCACAGGTTGCAAAGGAATTGGGCGAAGAGACGATTCTGGAAGGCGAAGAACCCAAGTCTTTGCTCTTCACGCCGATGATCGTTGGCGATGAAGTGACGGGCATCATCAGCCTGCAAAACCTGGATGTGGAAAATGCCTTCAGCGATTCAGATGTGCGTTTACTCTCGACCATTGCATCCAGCATGAGCGTGGCGCTCGAAAATGCGCGTCTCTTTAATGCGGAGCAACAACGCGTCGCCGAGCTGGCCGCCATCAGCAGGGTCAGCCAGGCCCTCGTGGCGGAAACTGAACTCGAAAGCACGATCCAGCTCATCGGGAGTCAGATGCGCGAAATTTTCGATGCGGATATCGTCTACGTGGCACTGCTCGACGCGGGGACGAATCTGATCCGCTTCCCCTATCAGGTCGGCGAGACGTTTGACACGCTCCCGCTGGGCGAAGGGCTGACCAGCAGAATCATCGAAACGGGCCAACCCCTGCTGATCAACAAGGATATCAAGGCGCGCCGCGCGCAACTAGGCAAGACGCTGGTTGGCAAGGAGTCGCTTTCGTATCTCGGCGTGCCGATCAAAACCGCGAAAGAGACCATCGGTGCGTTGAGCGTGCAAAGCACGACGCAGGAGGGTGTGTTCAATGAGGACTCCCTGCGCCTACTGACGACCATCGCCGCGAACGCGGGGTCGGCCATCCACACCGCGCAATTGCACGCCGAGCGCGCGCGCTTGTATCTCGAAACGCAACGCCGCGCCCGCGAAATGTCTGCGCTGGTGGAGGTGGGACGCGATATCTCTTCATCGTTGGATGCCTCCACGGTGCTGGAAGGAATCGCAAAACACGCCAAAGATTTGTTAAATGGCGAGACAAGCGCCTTGTTCCTGCCCGAAGGCGACGGAAAAATCTTTAGAGCCATTGCCGCAGTGGGCTTGATCGCTGATGAACTACACAATGAAACTATTTCATGGGGCGAAGGCATTCTGGGGAATATCGCCAAAAATAAAATTGGCGAGATTGTCAATGATGCCAACAATGACCCGCGCGCTGTGACCGTTGCAGGCACCGAAAACCTGCCCGATGAACATATCCTCGTTGCGCCATTGCTGGCCAATGATGAAATAAAGGGATTGATGGCAGTTTGGCGCACAGGCAAAGGACTCGAGTTTACAGAATTCGAATTGGAATTCCTGAACAACCTTTCGCGCCAGGCCGTCATTGCCGTTCAGAATTCGCAACTGTTTGCCGAAGTCACTGAGACTCTCGAACAGCAGACCGCCACAAGCGACATCCTGCGCGTGATCGCCAGTTCGCCAACAGATATTCAGCCTGTTCTGGATGTTGTGGCAAATTATGGAGCGCGGTTATCGGATTCTGTCGAGTGCGCTATATTCCTTGTGGATACCGGAGAAATGGTGCTTGCCGCACATGCGGGCCCGGAGGAAACAACTGCGCTAGGCACGCGCTTCCCACTTAACCACGATTCAATCGCAGGGGCAGCCATTCTTGAAAGGGAAATTTGCCATGTCCCCGATATTCAAGAAACAGGCGATAAATTCCCACTGAGCAAATCCATTCAAATCAAATTCCGATCTTTTCTGGCTGTCCCACTCCTGCGTGAAGGGCAGGCAATAGGCGTAATATTCAGCCGCCGAACAGAAGCAAGTCTATTTACAGATAAACAAATCCAACTCGTTAGAACATTTGCCAGCCAATCAGTGATTGCCATCGAGAATGTGCGACTGTTCAATGAATTGGAGACACGCAATAGCGAGATTACCGAATCGCTAGAACAACAAATGGCCACCAGCGAAATCCTGGCGATCATCGCGGAGAATCCCACTGATGTCCAACCGGTGTTGGACGCGGTGGCCGAAAGAGCCGCCAAACTTTGCAATTCGTATGACGCCTTGATAGCTCGGATCGACGGAGATGTCTATCGCTTTGCGGCACACTGGGGCGCGGTGCCGATTCCCGCCGAGATTCTCGAGAAAGGTGTGCCGCTCAATCGCGACACGGTCACCGGCAGAGCCATATTGGAGAAGAAGACCATTCACTCCCGCGATCTGTTGGCCGAGCCTGCCGGGGAATATCCCCTCAGCCGGGAATTCGGCCGCACCAGCGGGAAGCGCACCATCCTGGTCACGCCGCTGATGCGCGAGGGCGAAGTCATTGGTGCGATCATGATTCGTCGGCAAGAGGTGAATCCGTTCACCGAAAAACAGGTATCTCTGTTGAAGATCTTTACTGACCAGGCCGCCATTGCCATCGAAAATGTACGCCTGTTCAATGAATTGCAGACGCGTAATCGCGAAATTACCGAAAATCTCGAGCAACAAACGGCCACCAGCGAGATCTTGTCGATCATCGCGGAGAATCCCACCCATGTCCAACCCGTGCTGGACGCGGTGGCCGAAAGAGCCGCCAAACTTTGCAATTCGTACGACGCCGTAATCGCGCGCACCGATGGCAACGTCTATCGGTTCGTGGCGCACTGGGGCGCGGTGCCGATTCCCGCCGAGATTCTCGAGAAAGGTGTGCCGCTCAATCACGACACTGTCACCGGCCGGGCAATCGTGGAAAAGAAGACCATTCATACCCATGATCTATTGGCTGAGCCTGCGGGAGAATATTCCTTGAGCCGGGAGTTCAGTCGCACCAGTGGCCAGCGCACGATTCTGGTCACGCCGCTGATGCGCGAGGACGAGGTCATCGGCGCCATCATGATTCGTCGGCAGGAGGTCAATCCGTTCACAGACAAGCAAGTGTCTCTGCTGAAAATCTTTGCAGACCAGGCCGCCATTGCCATCGAAAATGTGCGCCTCTTTCAAGAGACGTCCCGCCTGCTCAAAGAGACCGAAGACCGCGCGCAGGAACTCGCCATCATCAATAGTGTGCAAGAGGGGCTGGCCTCCAAACTTGAGGTGCAAGCCATCTACGACCTCGTTGGGGACAAGATACGTGACATCTTCCACGCGCAGGGCACTGCCATCTTTCTCTTCGACCATGAAACAGAAATACAGGATACTCCCTATTGCTTCCTGAGAAAACGATTCCCCATTGACCCCCATCCCTTCGGAGAAGTATCCAAGCTGATGATTGATACGCCTCAGCCCAGAATCTTTCGAAGCAATGACGAATATCGCGCCCTGGGCGGTAAGGTCCTTGAAAACACGGAAGAATACAAATCAGGCATGTACGTTCCGCTGACCGTTGGCCGGGAAATCAAAGGCATGATCGGCATCGCCAACCTGGACAAAGAAAACGCTTACGACGATTCAGACCTGCGTTTACTGAACACCCTCGCCAACTCGATGAGCGTCGCGCTCGAAAACGCGCGTCTCTTCGATGAGACTCAGCGCCTGCTAAAAGAGACCGAAGACCGCGCCGCGGAGCTTGCCATCCTCAACAGCGTAGGCGAAGCCATGGCGCAGACGCTGGATGTCAAGACCGTCACCAAGATCGTGGGCGATAAGGTGCGCGATATATTTGGCGCGCAACTAACTTCGATCTTTCTTCTGGACCAGCAAACCAGCCTAATTCATGCTCCATATTGGTACGACAGGGACCGAGTCGGATATGTAGAAAATATCGAACCCTTCCCGTTAGGCACCGGGATGACGACGCGCGTCATTGAATCGCGCCAGCCGCTACTGCTCAACACGGAAAGTGAAATGCTTGCCTCCAGCGCCTATATGCCTCCGAAGCTCGCGGAAACTTATGAAAAAGTGACGAATGATTCCATTCAATCTCAATCCTATCTTGGAGTGCCGATCATCGTTGGCGAAAAGGTAACGGGGGTGGTCGCTATAGAGGAAAGCAAGCAACACGCCTTCAGCGAAAGCAACATGCGCCTGCTACAGACTCTCTCGTCCAACATGGGCGTCGCGCTCGAGAACGCGCGTCTCTTTGACGAGACGCAACAGCGCAACGCCGAGCTTGCCATCATCAATGCTGTTCAACAAGCCCTCGCCGCCGAGTTGGATATCCACGGCATCTACGATGCGGTTGGCGAAAAACTGCGCGAGATTTTCAATGCGCAAACTGTTTCCATTTATTCCGCCAGTTTGAAAACGCGCATCATGTCGGTTGAATATTCGTTTGAAAAAGGACAGAAGTACGAACCGATGAGCATGCCCTTCAACTCTCTGTATGATTATGTAGTTGGGTTAAATGCCACCTTTGTCAGAAACGGCGACTTCCCCGAATTTGCTTCACAATTCAAAGACTATAAAGTGCCGCAGGGTGAAATGCCCAGGTCGCTGATGTCTGTGCCTGTCTACAGAAATAAAGAAGCTGATTTCTGGGTTGGCGTTTCGATTCAGGACATGGACGGCGAAAAAACATTTGCCGAGTCGGATGTGCGCCTGTTGGAGACCGTCGCCGGCGCAATGAGCGTCGCGCTCGAGAACGCGCGTCTCTTCGACGAGACCCAGCGCCTGCTCAAAGAAACCGAAGACCGCGCCGCTGAACTCGCCATCATCAATAGCGTGCAGGAGGGGCTGGCATCCAAGCTGGACATGCAAAGCATTTATGCTTTGGTGGGGGAGAAACTTCGAGAAATATTCAATGGAAGCGATGTGGTTATCAACATCTATGACGAAGAAAAGGAAATGATCGCAATATCATATATGAGTTTCCAAGGGCAATCCATCCCTGTTTCCGCAGAAGAATGGGAGTCGCTTTCCGAAACGCCAATCCGTGCTTACTATATTCACCTGGGCGAACCCTTTGTAGTAAACCACAACTTCGAAGAGTGGGCGGCGCAATTTAATTCATCTCCTCCGCCTGGAACGTCCTGGCCCAAATCCACTATGAGCATACCGATTATCGTTGGCAAAAGAGTGACAGGGCTAATTCTTATCAATAATTCTGAACGCGAAGAGGCATACTCAAAATCTGATGTCAGGTTGCTTTCAACTTTGGCATCCAGCATGGGCGTCGCACTCGAAAACGTGCGTCTCTTCAGCGAAGCACAGGAAGCGCGCGCCTCCTCCGAACATGCCAATCAGGCCAAGAGCGCCTTCCTGGCCAACATGAGTCACGAACTGCGCACGCCGCTGAATGCCATCATCGGCTTCACTCGCATCGTGCGTAGAAAAGCCGAAGGCGCGCTCCCCGAAAAACAGACCGAGAATCTCGACAAGGTGCTCTCCAGCGCAGAACACCTGCTCAACTTAATTAACACCGTGCTCGACATCGCCAAGATCGAAGCCGGGCGCATGGACGTCAACACCGCCAACTTCAACATCAGCGCGCTCGCCGACCTGTGCATCAACACCGCCACGCCCCTGCTCAAACCGAATGTGCATCTCGAAAAACAAATTGACCCTGCGCTCGGCATCGTCCACAGCGACCAGGACAAACTAAAACAAATCACCCTCAACCTGCTCAGCAACGCGGCCAAATTTACACATGCGGGCAAAATTATTTTGGCGATGAGTAAGGTAGACATGGATACAGGTAGACAAGTAGACACGTACGCAGGTAAACAGGTAAACACGTCTGAGGAGTTACCAGTTTCCGTGTTTCCCTATTTACGTGTTTCCGTCACCGACAGCGGCATCGGCATCAGCGCAGAAGCCCTCGGGCGCATCTTCGAAGAATTCCAACAAGCCGACACCAGCACCACGCGCCAA
>VFKQ01000149.1 GCA_009885445.1 Anaerolineaceae bacterium
AGATCAAGAAACTCACGAAGGGGACAAAGAAGAGTAAAGCCAACACCACCAACGGCAACCAGCCGCGTACCGAGTTAACTCGCTCCTGCCAGTGAATCGGCAAAAACGGTTCTACGATTCCATAGCCATCGAATGGCGGAAGCGGAATCAGATTAATCACCAGCGCCCAGGCTTGCAATTGCGCCAGAAAAGCGATTCCCGGCCACGGGCTGTTCATCGCATTTGAGCCTTCCGGAGCAAAGCGCAGAGTAATCGCCAGCACGATCAACACCAGAAAATTCGCGCTCGGCCCGGCCAGCGAGACCATGCTCTGCCACATGCGACTCTTCAAACGCCAGCGCTCAATGTACACCGCGCCGCCCGGCAAACCAATTCCGCCCATAAACAAAAACAGCAACGGCAGGGCAATCGACATCATCGGGTCGGTATAACGCAACGGGTTAAACGTAAGATACCCTTTTTCTTTCACTGTCGTGTCGCCGCCGTGATAGGCCACAATGGCGTGCCCAAATTCATGCAGGCACAGCGAAAAAATCCAGCCGAGCAGAACGATTGCGAAAGTCATTTTTACTCCTCATACCCATGCGGATGTGACTTGTGCCACGCCCACGCGCTCGAAAGAATCTCGCGCAAATTATCATGTTGCGGACTCCAACCCAACTCCCTGCGGATTTTTTCCGACGAGGCCACCAGCCGCGCCGAATCGCCCGCCCGCCGCGCCACCTCCACCGCCGGTAGCGGGTGGCCGCTTACGAGACGCGCTGTCTCCACCACCTCGCGGACGGAGTATCCGCTGCCACTGCCCACGTTGTAAATTAATTTATCGCGGCTCTCCAGTGCATCAAGCACCATTAAGTGCGCCGAGACCAGATCCGCAATGTGGATGTAATCACGGATGCAAGTGCCGTCGGGCGTCGGATAGTCCGTGCCAAAAATGGACACAGACTCGCGCTCCCCCAGCGCCACGCCCAACAACAGCGGAATCAAATGTGACTCTGGCTGATGTGCCTCGCCGCGATTTGGCAATGCGCCACAGGCATTGAAATATCTCAGCGCCGCAAAATGCAACCCGTGAATCTGACGATACCACTCGAGCGCCTGCTCGGTCATCAGCTTGGTTTGCCCGTAGACGTTCGTCGGGCCGAGCGGCGACTCTTCGGTCAACGGCGCATCATTCGAAACATACACCGCCGCCGTAGATGAAAGCACAAAACGCTTCACCCCCGCGCGCACCGCGCCCTCCATCAGACGCAGAGAATTGACAAAATTATTTTCAAAGAATCGCCCGGGGTCTTTCATTGATTCGCCCGCCTCAATGTACGCGGCCAGGTGCATCACCGCGTCGAACTTCCCATCCTGCAAAACGGAATCTACTTTTGTACCGTCCGCCAAATCTGCGTGGACAAAAGTTGCGCCCTGCGGCACCGCCGCGCGATGCCCGCTGGCCAGCGAATCATAGACCGTGACGGAATGCCCCGCCGCGAGTAACGCCTCCGCAGTGGCCGAGCCGATATATCCTGCCCCACCGGTGACAAAGATGTTCATAAACCTCTTTTCTAAACACAAAGTACACGAAGGTCACAAAGGAAAAAAGACTTCGTGTACTTTGTGTCCTTTGTGTTTAATTAAAACTTGGGTGCGCGCGTGTGCCAGTCGGTCACTTGCTGATAAACATGCGCAGTCTGTAACAACAAATCTTCGCGAAAGCGCGGGGCCAAAAATTGCAATCCAATCGGCAGGCCGTTGTTGTCGAAACCCGCCGGAATGGAGATGCCCGGGATGCCGGCTAAATTTGCAGGCAAGGTAAACACATCTTCAAGGTACATGGCCAGCGGATTATTTTCGTGCGCGCCAGCAACAAACGCTGTGGACGGAGTCGTCGCGGCGGCGATTAAGTCCACGGAGGCAAAGGCCTGCTCAAAGTCGCGGGTGATGAGCGTGCGCGTTTTTTGAGCCTGCCCGTAGTAGGCGTCGTAATATCCGGCAGAGAGCGCATAAGTCCCGATCATGATTCTGCGCGTGACCTCCGCGCCAAATTTTTCGCCGCGTGTTTTGAAGAAAACTTCCCACAGCGTGTCGGCTTCACTGCGCGGGCCGTAACGCACGCCGTCGAAGCGCGCCAGATTCGCAGAGGCCTCGGCGGGCGCGATGATGTAATAAACGGGGAGCGCGTACTCGGTGTGCGGCAAACGAATCGGGATGATTTCTGCGCCGAGAGATTTCATCTGCTCGATGGCGGCGCGCACCGCAGACTCGACTTCGGCTTGCATGCCCTCAATAAAATATTCCTGCGGGACGCCGACGCGCAAACCGCGCAAATCGGTTTTGTCAAAATTTATTTTTGGCACGGTCACGTCTGCAGAAGTTGCATCCAGCGGGTCGCGGCCAGCCATTGCAGAAAAAACCAGCGCGGCATCTTCAGCCGAACGCGCGAACACGCCGACAGTATCCAGCGATGAGCCAAAAGCGACGAGGCCATAACGCGAGACTCGTCCGTAAGTAGTTTTGAGTCCGGTCACGCCGCAGAACGCGGCGGGTTGCCGCACCGATCCGCCGGTGTCGGTGCCCAGCGCGGCAGGCACGAGTCGCGCGGCGACGGCGGCGGCGCTCCCGCCCGAGGAGCCGCCCGGCACACGCGACAAGTCCCAGGGATTGTTGGTGCGTCCGTACGCGGAATTTTCGGTGGAGGAGCCCATGGCAAATTCGTCGGTGTTGGTTTTGCCGATGACGATCATGCCCGCGTCTTGTAATTTTTTTACAGAGGTGGCGGTGAAGGGCGCGATGAAACCTTCGAGAATTTTTGAGCCGCAGGTTAGCGGTAAATTTTCAACGCTGAGCACGTCTTTGATGGCGATGGGCAGAGAACGCAAAGATCGAGAATTAGAGATTGGAGATTGGTCGCTTTCAATGGCGTCTTGCATGGCGCGCTCGGAGGCTACGTGCAAAAATGCGTGCAGTGCGGGGTCGTGTTTCGCAACAGCGTCCAGCGTGGACTGCATGAGTTCGCGACTCGAAAAGTCACCGCGCGCGAGGCCGGTTTGCATTTGGGTGAGGGAGAGTTCGTTGAGGGAGGTCATATTTTTTTTGCCACAGAGCACACACATTGTCCCGATGTTGTTACGGGAGAGAAAAAAAACTCAATAAACTCTGTGGCTTTATTTTGTATAAGGGGTTATTCAAACACTGGCGGGACTTTGAATTGGTCGCCGTGTTTTTCGGGGGCGTTGGCAAGCACTTGTTCAAGTGTCAGGCCGGCGCGGACTTCGTCAGCCCGTAGGGGCATTTCGGTCAGCGACCCGCCCGTGGTCGGGGGCACGTCGCGCGTGTCCAACTCTTTGAGCTTGGCGATGTGATCCAAAATCGAGGAGAGCTGGGCGCGGTAACGTTCCTTTTGCGCGTCGCTTAATTGCAGGCGCGCGAGGCTGGCGATGTGTTCGACTTCTTTGATGGTCAGGGGCATGCGGCGATTATAGGTCAGAAACCCGTCTTCTTCAAGAATACGAATTGCATCAAGTATGGCTTTTGCAAAGCGCAAAAACTTTCAAGGCGAATTGCGCGAATAAATGAGCGGAAATTTGCGAAATCCGCTCATTTGTGATATTCGCCTTTCAAAAGCGTTGGCTGATCAAGCTGCTTTGAGAATGCCACAAGTTGAAGGCGCTAGCGGTTGCCAAGCGCCTCTTTGCGCAATATAATTCAGGCAAGGCTTATTTTGGAGACCCAACGCATTACGCAATCGTTTGACAGCGGCAAAGGCAGTGAGCCGCGCCGTCAGCTTTCGGCGGGCACCACGCTCACCGAGCGTTATTTGATTCAAGAGGTGATCGGCGTGGGCGGCATGGGGTCTGTGTATCGCGCGCGTGACTTGCACTTTCCGAGTGTGGTGAAGCTGGTGGCGGTGAAGGAAATGATTAACATGGCGCCCGACCCGGCGGTGCGGCAGATTATCGTGCAGAATTTTGAGCGCGAGGCCAATTTGCTGGCCACACTTAATCACAGCGCCATTCCGCGCATTTACGATTATTTCACGCAGAACGAGCATTCGTATCTGGTGCTGGAGTTTATTCACGGCAAAGACCTGGAGGCCATCATCTCGGAGACCGACGGTTTCTTGAGCGAGGAACAGGTGCTGACCTGGGGCATCGAGTTGTGCGATGTGTTGGAATATTTGCACGGCCACAAACCCGACCCAATTGTCTTCCGCGATATGAAGCCTTCGAACGTGATGATCAATCACAACGGCGACGTGGTGCTGGTGGATTTTGGAATCGCCAAGACATTTCAGACGGGCCAGCGCGGGACGATGATCGGCACCGAAGGCTATTCACCGCCCGAGCAGTATCGCGGCGAGGCCAACCATTTAGCGGATGTGTACGCCCTGGGCGCGACTCTCCACCATGCGTTAACGCGCCGCGATCCGCGCCTTGAGCCGCCCTTCTCGTTTAATGAAAGACCCGTGCGGCGGATTAACCCAGCCATCTCTGCCGAGTTGGAAGCGGTGGTTAACACTGCTTTGCAATATAACCCTGAGGAGCGCTTTCCAAGTGTGGCCGAGATGAAGAACGCGCTGATGACGGCGGGGCGCAAGACGGGCCTGCTCTCGCGCATGCCCACCACGAATCTTTCTTCTACGAGCATCAAGCCATTGTGGACCTTTCAATGTGAAGACGAGGTGCGCGGCACACCCACGTATTATCAGGGCACTGTTTTTATCGGTTCTTACGATAACAACTTGTACGCGCTCAATGGAGCCGACGGAAAATTTCAGTGGAAGTACGCCACGGATGGGGGCGTCGTCTCGCGGCCGGGCGTGTATGATGGCAATGTTTATTTCGGCTCGGAAGATAAGAGCCTGCATGTGATCGGCGCGCGCTCGGGCAAAGTGGCCTGGACGTATCGCACGGATGGCCCGATTCGCTCCTCGCCGCGCATCGCTGAGGGACATGTTTTTATCGGCTCGGATGATGAGCACTTGCACGCTATCAATTTGGCCACTGGCCGCTCGGCGTGGAAGTTTGAAACCGCGGGGCCGATTCGTTCCACGCCTTTTGTGGCGGATGAGCTTGTTTACGTGGGCGGCGAAAGCGGGGATTTTTACGCCATAGATTTTGGCGGCACGATGAAGTGGCGCTTCCAATCGAAGCGCGCCATCACTTCTTCCCCGTTTGTTGAAAAACAGACTGTTTATTTCAGCTCAATGGATGGCACACTGTATGCGCTGGACGCGCGCAACGGCTGGGCCATTTGGCGCTTTCGTTTGGGCAAAGGCTCCATCGTCTCACCGGCGGCGGCGGATAACATGATCTTCACCGGCGCGGCGGACGGGTTCATCTACGCCGTCGAATCGCAGAACGCCAAAGAGTTGTGGCGCTTTCGCACCGAGCACCAGATCAGCGGTTCGCCGGTCATCTATAAAGACGCGCTGTATTGCGGCTCGGTAGATGGCGTGTTGTACTGTTTGGAATATAAAACTGGCCGTTTGCGTTGGAAGTTTGCCACGCAGGCCGCCATTACCGGCACACCGCTGGTCTACGACGATATTGTTTATATTGGCTCCACCGATAAACAGGTGTATGCCTTGCTGGCCTGATTAAAGGAGATAGATGTGATTGAATTCATCCGCAAATTATTCGCCCCCCCCAAGCCACCCGAGGCAATTACCACTGCGCCTTTCAGCGAACAGCAGGTAAATGAGATTATCAACAACAGCAGTGTTCGCTTTGACCTTCTGCAATTGGTAGCCGCCTGCGGACAGTCGGTGGGCAAGCAACGCGAGCTGAATGAAGATAGTCTGCTGGCGCTCACTGCAACACTGGCAGGCAACAGCGGAAATATTCCCTTCGGCTTGTACATTGTGGCCGATGGCATGGGCGGACATCAATTTGGCGAGGTGGCCAGCAACAGCGCCATTCGCACCGTGGCTGGTTATGTGATGCGCAAGTTCCATCCATATTTATTTAATCTCAAGCCCGAGCCACTCGAGGAGTCGCTTCAAGAGGTGATGCTGGCCGCCGTCACCGAGGCGCAGAAGGTGATTCAGCGCGAGGCGCCCGGGAGCGGAACCACGCTGACGGCGGTGCTGATCCTCGGTCAGCAAATGACGGTTGCGCATGTGGGTGATAGCCGCGCCTACAGCATCATGCCGGATGGCCGCATTGAGACCATCACACGCGACCATTCGCTGGTGAAACGCCTCGAGGAGTTGGGCCATCTCACCGCCGAGCAGGCCCCGAACTATCCGCATCGCAATGTGTTGTATCGCGCGCTGGGGCAGGGTGATGTGCTCGAGCCTGACATTTTCACGGTGCCCTTTCCCACCACGGGCACGCTCATGTTATGCAGTGACGGTTTGTGGGGAGTACTCAACGACCAGGACCTGGCGCGCGCCGTGCGCGATTCATCCAGCCTGGCGCGCGCCTGCCAGACACTCGTCACTGCGGCCAATACCGCCGGCGGGCCGGATAATATTAGCGTTGTCGTTGTGCAAATGACCAGCTAAGATAATTCATGCCTGCCTCCCCAGATTATTATGCGCTTCTTGGAGTCTTACGCGATGCCTCAGTGGAGGAGATTAAACGCGCGTATGTGACCTCTGCCCAACGTCTGCACCCCGACAAAAATAAAGCGCCCGGCGAAACAGAAATGTTTCTCGATATTCAGCAGGCTTATGAAACTCTTTCAAATCCCAAACGCCGCGCCCAATACGACCTGAGCCTGCCCAAACAAGAGGCGCCTTTCAGCCCGGTCAGTGTGAAAATTTCATACAGCCGTCCCAACCTGGTGCGACTGAACGAGCCGCAACTGCTTTACACCATGCTCGAAGTGGGCGGACGCGCGCAGGATAAAGACGTCCCCGCCCCGCCGTTGAATGTTTGTTTGGTGCTCGACCGCTCCACGTCGATGAAAGACGCGAAGATGGATTTGCTCAAGGCGGCCTCGATTGAAGTGATGCGCAACATGCGCGCCGAAGACATCTTCAGCGTGGTCACCTTCAGCGACCACGCCGAAGTGGTCATCCCCGCCTCGTTGCAACCCAACCGCAGTAAACTCGAATCGGTCATTCGCAGTATTCAACCCGCCGGCGCCACCGAAATGTATCAGGGACTCGAAGCCGGTTTTGGCGAAGTGAGTCGCAATCTCGACCCGCGTCGCGTGAACCACGTGATCCTGCTCACCGACGGTCACACCTACGGCGATGAAAACGCCTGCCTCGATCTGGCCGCGCGCGCCGCGCAAGTGGGCATTGGCATCTCTTGCATGGGCATCGGCAATGATTGGAATGACACCTTTCTCGACGAAGTGGCCATGCGCACCGGCAACACCAGCCGCTACATTGCGCGCCCGCTCGACATTCAAAAAATCCTCACCGAAAAATTCAGAGAGCTTACGCGCCGCGTGGCCGAGGAAGTGACCCTGGAATTTCAGCCGCCGCCGGGCGTGTCACTCAACTACGCGTTTCGCATGCAACCTGAGAGCGGGCCGGTGGTCATCGAAAAGACGATGCGCCTCGGGCCGATTCTGCGTGACACGCATTTGGGTGTGCTGTTTGAATTTACAGTTCATCCGCTGGCTCTGCGCGGCGTAGATACCGCCATCATCCTGGAGGGCGGACTCAAAGTGAGCATGCCCTCCCGCCCGACGCCTGTGCCGCCTTTGCGAATCCGCTTCGAGCGCGGAGTGGGCGCCGAAGCGGGCAACGAGCCTCCGTCGGGCGTCATCCTGCAGGCGCTTTCCAAGCTGACGTTGTATCGCATGCAGGAACGCGCCCGCGCCCAGATACAAGTTGGTGAATTTGAGAAAGCCACCCGCTCGCTCAAACATCTCGCCTCACATTTGCTGACACAAGGCCAGCAAGGTCTGGCCCACACGGTGATGCTCGAAGTGGAAAATCTACAACGTTCAAATGGCATCACGCAAGAGGGCGGTAAAGAGATAAAATATGCAACGCGCGCACTGATGATGAAGTGATGAGGTTTTATGATTATTTGCTCCAACTGCCAGCATAAAAACCCGCCGGGTTCCATCTTTTGCGCCGAATGCGGTGTGCAATTGTTGACCGGTGAAATGACCACGCAGGCCATCACCACCGGCAAGGTGCTTGAGTTGGTGGGTGACGATGCGCAAATGGCGGCCAAAACCGTCCAGCCCGCGCCGCCCATCACAGACTCGAGTTGGGGCTCTCTGCACCTTCTCGAAAGCGGACAGATTCTGCCGCTCAATGAGCGCGACGAGTACACTCTCGGGCGTATCAGCGAGGGCCAGCCGGTGATGCCTGATATGGACCTCTCGCCCTTTCAGGCCTACGCCAACGGCGTCTCGCGTTTGCATGCCCTGCTCAAACACGATGGCAAGCGTGTGGTCATCATGGACCTCGGTTCGGCCAACGGCACGTACGTCAACGGCAAGCGCCTGGCGAGTAACAGCGAACGCCTGATCAACCACGGCGACGTGGTGGCGCTGGGTAAATTAAAATTCCAAGTTCTGGTTCGATAAACGGAATTGATTTGCATCTCTTGACCTCTTGCATAAATATTTGCAAGCGAAAGCAAACACATGCTTTAGCCACAGATTACACGGATTACCACGGATTTTTAAATAAATCCGTGAAAATCTGCCGAAGGATCCGTGGTAAAAAATATTTTCGTAAAACACGTCGTACTCAACCAACAACGAAAGGCAAAACGCTATGCCATATCAAGTACTGATTCATGTTTCAGGCGAAGAAGCCATTGCGGGCGAAGTGGAGGAATTGCCCAAGTCTACCGACACGCTCGTGACCTTCACCAACGCGCGCCGCCGCGAGGGCAAGGAAATCCATTACGTAGACAGCCGCACTGTGAAGATCATCTGGCCCATGGACAAAATCTCCTTCATCGAAGTGCTCGGTGACGGCGAGGCCGACGAGATCGTCAGCTTCGTGCGCGAGTAACCCATGCCCGAAGAATTTGAGCGAAGAAAAATCCTCGTCGTGGACGACGAGGAGCGCATGGTGCGTTTCATCCGCATGAACCTGGAGCACGACGGATTCATCGTCGCCGACGCGCTGAATGGCAAGCAGGCCATCCAGAAAATGCGCGATGTGAACCCCGACCTGATTCTGTTGGACGTGATGATGCCCGACATGAACGGGTTTGAAGTTTTGGAAACGATTCGCGAAGTGACGAATGTGCCCGTCATCATGCTGACCGCCAAAGGCGAGGAGGATGACCGCGTGCGCGGACTCGAAAAAGGCGCGGACGATTACGTCACCAAGCCGTTCAGTCCGCGCGAACTGGTCAGCCGCGTCAAGGCGGTGCTACGTCGCACCGAGGGGGCCACGGGTTCGATGCACGGACTGATCGAAGTGGACGAACGCTTGAAGATAGACTTCGACCGCCGCGAGATCTGGCTGGAGGGCAAACTCGTCAAACTGCGCCCCACCGAATATCGCCTGCTCTTTCACCTCGTGCAGAACACGGGCTGGGTGGTCTCGCACGATCAGTTATTGCAAAAAGTGTGGGGCTACGAGTACCGCGACGAACCGCATTACGTGCGCCTGTACATCAACTACCTGCGCCAAAAATTGGAGCAGGAACCCGCCAACCCAAAGTACATTCTCACCGAGAGAGGCGTGGGCTATCGGTTTTTTGATTTTCGGAGGAAGGTGGGGTAGGGAAATAGGTACACAGCTAGACACGGAAACACGTAGACAGGGAGACAGGTAAACACGTAAACACGTATACCGCGCACGGTCATAAATTGCGGTTTTGAGAATCGGCAAATTTAACCACGGATGAAAGGGATAAAAGGCAAGCCTTCGCGCTCTCAAATATCCTTCGCGGCCTTCGCCGCT
>VFKQ01000035.1 GCA_009885445.1 Anaerolineaceae bacterium
AACCGATTGCGGTTTTGAGAATCGGCAAATTTAACCACGGATGAAAGGGATAAAAGGCAAGCCTTCGCGCTCTCAAATATCCTTCGCGGTGAGAAAAGCGCAGAAACTGACCGTGCTCAGTATATTTGTAACAGCAGAAGGACGAGCATGCCAGCCAAAATGGTCAGCAGGCTGTTCTTGCTGACCCATGCAACAAGAATCGCGGCCAGGCCAGCCAGCAAGCGCGTATTATCCAACGCCAATGAAAGATGCCCGTCTCTGAGAAGCAATTCGGGAACGGCAATCGCCGCCAAAACAGCCGGCGGGACATAATGCAAAGCGCGGCGCAAAGACGGCGGCACCTCGTAGCGACCCAGCAACCAGATAAATGAAAAGCGCATCCCGAAGGTGAGCAAGCCAGCAAAGAACATGGTCAGCCAAATGTTCATTTGCGCGCCTCTAAAATTGCGCCCACGAAGATGCCGGTCAACACAGCGGCCACCAGCCCGAGGCGATAGGGCCAGCTAAAAGCAAGCACCGCCACCGCGCCCGCACTAAGCGCCGCCACCACCGATGGACGGTTCTTAAGCATCGGCATCAACATCGCAATAAACGTAAGCGGCAAAGCAAAATCGAGCGGCCACTCTGCGGGGATGGCCGCGCCCAGCCAAATGCCGAGGGCAGTGCTGATTTGCCAGGTGGTCCACAGACCGAGGCCGGCACCCAGAAAATACCAATGGCCTCCCAAGGCCCGGGTCTCGCCGACCCGCTCATAGTTGAGAATGGCTACGGCATAGGCTTCATCCGTCATCAGATAGGAGAGCAGAATCTTCCAGCGTAGAGAAAGTTCTTTTAAGTATGGGGCCATTGATGCGCTGTACAACATGTGACGTAAATTGATAATCGCAATGGTAAAGACAATCACCAGCGCCGGAGTTGAATCATGGACCAATTGCGCCGCGGCAAATTGCGACGACCCGGCAAACACAATCGACGACATGCCCTGCGCGGCCGCGGGAGACAAACCCGCGCCCAACGCCAACGCGCCATAAATTAGGCCGAATGGAAAAACGCCAACAAGAAGCGGGAGTTCAGCGCGAACTCCCGCCCAGAAATGATGAGAAGGTTTCATAATTTTTTAAATAAATCTGGATGCGGTACACGGTACGGTTTAGGAAAACGTCCTCGCGTTCCATTGCGTGGCGGTTGTACTTGCTCTCCGTACACTTCTAATAACGCATCTGCATAATGAGGCAGTTCATCGTGCGTAGCATAAAGAACGGAATCTGCCCGTCAGAAACCGATTTTAGCCGAAAAACCGCCGGCGCGCATGAGATAAGGGGCGTTTTCCCACCACCCAAGCAGGCACGATCTTAC
>VFKQ01000197.1 GCA_009885445.1 Anaerolineaceae bacterium
CCAAATTGAATGGTACTACCAGAGAAATTTTTTGTACCTGCTCCTGAAACAATTTGAACAGCGTTCCCGCCTCCACTAGCATTATGAGCATCTACTATCGTCACTGTACCGGCTGAAAATGTTAAGTTTGCCGCACCTTGTGCTTCAAAAATATCAGAACCATTACCAAGGTTGGTGGTCGCTTTTGGGTCAAGGTTGAAATTTGCTCCGCTAAGCGTGGTTGTACCACCACTCATTTGGAATCTGCTGTTTACATTTACTGTACCGCCTGAAAAAGTTGCAGTTCCGCTTGAGACGATGAAGTCGTCATTACCATCTCCAGTATTAAGGGTACCGCCACTCATTTGGAAGGTGCCGCCAGAGACTGTTATGTTGCCTCCCCCAAGAGTGAAGGTGCCATTATTTAATTGGAAAGTACCAGCAGAAACCACTAGATTATTATTTCCCCAATTGACCACTGCACTTGAATGATTAATGATAAATCCAACAGCGGCTCCAAGTGTAGTGTTTGCAGAAACTGGAGCAATTGTCACACCTGTTGATAATCTAAAAATACCATCTGTTAATGTTAAAAATCCAGCTGCGGCAGTGAAATTGGTAGATGTGATATCAATAATATTGTCATTGGCGACACCTGTATTGTTTATCGTAATATTGTTGAAATCTGTTGTGCCCCCCGCGCCGCTAATGGTCTGATTGGCAGTGCCATTGAAGGTTGTATTAATAAAATCATCACCATTCACAAAATCCAACGTACCGTTGTTAGTTAAATTTCCTGAAACATTCAACGTGTGCGCATTTCCAGTCCCGGCATCTGCGGTTACAAACGACCCACCGGCATCAATCGTTATAGTACCGTTGACGGTAATAGTCCTGTCGGTACTAGAATTAACTGTTAATAATCCACCATTGTTGATGGTCATCCCGGCAACTGTAACAGCAGCTGTAATAAGCGGGTCATTCGTAACATTCGGGATTGTTACAGTATCTGCAGCAACTGGAGGCCCTAAGCCGCCTGCTCCACTACAGGCTGACCAGTTCCCATTTGTCGCCCAAGCTGTACTTGTGGTACCTGTCCATACACACGCCAGCGCATAGGCCGGCCTGACCGGCATCGCCACCAACGCCAACATCACAATCAAAAGTGCAGAAAAAAATTTAGATAAGGTCTTTGAGTTGTTCATATTTTGCTCCAAATAAATTGCGGATAATGTCCCCAAAAATCAGCCCGAAAAAGGATTCGGGCGGCATTAATTCTTATGCCCTTTAGAAATAGGGGTCTTTCATCTAATTCTAATAGACTTTACAGTAGTGTCAACTGTTTCTGGGGGGGTAAAAACCCATTTTAGGCTTGTAGAAAAAGGCTTTAGTTCCTTTTTGAGGGCCAGCAGGCCTAAAAACCGGAAAGTCAGCCTATTTATGCCAAAACCACCCCTTCAAAAGTAGGCTAGTCGGAGGTCAAGTTGGGAGCCGGTGCAAAATCAAACGCCGGATGCATCCTGCACTGCGACGACCAGCCTGTCTTTAAAACTTTTTCCCGCCTCATTTTCCTCGAGCCCAATAAAGGTACTGCCTGCCTTGCTCGTGTCAGTTTGCATGCCATTGACGACCACGCCTGAGTCTAGAATCAATTTGGCAAAACTGGACTGTGCATAATCCTGCACGGTAATTTGATTCAGCCGCGCAGAGAGCGCATGCGGCGTTACGTCGGTGCCGCCGTTGGCCGATAACAGCCAGGACTTCGTCAGCACGGCGGCGGTGTAAATGGTTTTCTCTTTTCCAAACATGCCTTTCTTGGCCAGCACAGAAGTTGTCTCAATGCAAGCCGACACTTCGTCCAGCACTGCGCCGAGATTATATTTTTCAACGTGAGCGCGAATGGCTTGCGCCAACTCGGGACGCATCGAATTCAAATCGCATGTTCGGGTGGCTCGTTTGTAATCACTCATAAAAATCTCCTGTTTTTAAGAATCGGGAATCAGCACAACAAAATCGCCGCTTTCAAAGGTCATCAATATTTTATATTCCCTGAGCATGGGAATGCTGACTCGTTTGGCCCAGGCATTATTTTCTTCGCCGAAGGCATCGTCAGTATCCTGCAGTTGGCCCGGCGGAATGGGCGCGATGATCAGCGCGTAACGCTGTGCGGCCATGTCTGCATGGAACTGGTCAATAGACGGGCGATAATTCGTCATCGCAAATTCCATCAGGTCAATATTATCGTAAATCGGAATCAGCGGCACGCCGTGAATCAAGTCAAAGGTTAACAACTGGCGCTGACTGATGAAGAGCACCTCCCCACCGTTGGCGAGAGTCTCGTTGACTAATTTTTGGAGCGCCGCGAGATCGTCCTCGTGCCGGTCAGACGACGGCAGGGCGGGATAGCCCACCGAGACGGTGAACACGCTGACGGCGAGGACGGTCAACGTCACTTTCAGCGGGGACCAGGTTTGGGAGGGCGCACCCGCTTCGGCGTCGGGCACGAAGCGATTGGTCAGGATGTAGAGTCCGATGGGCAGGGCCAGAGTCAAAAAACCGTCGAGGTTATGTAAATTACTTCCGCCGCCAATCTTCGCGCTGACGATGATGCCGCCAATGAACATGACCAGCAGAATCGAGCCAAGGCCGAGCAATCGAATCGGGTGCCAATGCGCGTTGCGCTGACGAAGATGTTGCACTGCAAGAATCACCAACGGCGCAGACAAGACCAGGGCCGAGGGCAAAATGCCCCACGCATTTAACGCGCTGGGGAAGAGGCGATACCAAAGCATGTCGGAATGAAAAGCCATGTTAAACATGGCCGGGGAGATTTGCGAAATATCGAGATACCACTGACGCGCAAGATACGCCGCGCCGATGCCGATGAACGTGTACAACGCGGGCGGCGCGAGATAACGGAAAATATTTTTTTGCGCAATTGGTTTTTCCAAAAGATACAACGCGATGGCCAGCATGGGCGGGACGGGAATCCAGTTGACGCGGCTGAGACCGGCCCAGATGGAGGCGATGATTAACGCAATGATGGAAAGCGCGGGCCGTCTTTGAGAATCATAAAAAGCGAGGATGGGAATCGCGCAGAACAGCAAGTAAAAATAAACCGGGCCTTGCAGAAGAAAAAGTGTGCCCCACAAAAGCAAACTTAATTGCAGGGCGCGCGGCACGGCGATGCGCCGCAGGACGAGAACGACGGCCAGCGCGGGCATAATGAATTTAAGCGTGGTCTCCCATAAACGCGCGCTGAAGAGACTGGGGTGTGGCAAAAGCAACGGAACGGCTTCGAGAATGTAGCGAGTCAGGTCTTGGTAAAACGGAGTGAGCGATTGGTCATAGAATTTTTGCGAAAGAAGCAAGGAGGCATGGTAATAACGCGTGGACTCAGACCAGCCCAACGAAAATGGACTCAGCGAAAGCGCGGGAAGCGAGGCGGCGATTTGATAAAGAAAGGAAAATAGAATTAAGCTGAAGAGTGTGCGCTCCAACCAGCGCGGGGTAACGTCGTCGCGCCAGGCGCACAGGAATATTGCCGCGCCGAGGCTGGCAACCCACAACACGAGAAAACGCGCGGGCAATGATTTAAATGTTTCGCCGAACGGGCCGAGATATATAAAGAAGAGCGCCGCCGCGCAAAGGGAAAACCCGAGCAGGTTGAGGCGGCCTAAGTGGAGTAAAAATTTTGGGACGCGCTGTAACGCGACACGCTTCGCAGTGTCGCCAGTCAGTGGCACGCGCGACATAAATGTCGCGGTACACAGTAGCGCCAGCGCAATGCCCCCAACAAAAAATACCAGCAAGGTACGTCGCCAAAAAACGAACAGCACGCCGTCTTTGCCCAGGTCGGCGGCGAGTGCGAAAACAAGCACGGATGTAACGATGAGCACAAAACGCAGGAACCACAGCGCAGAGGTCTCACCCATCGCGTGGCGCGAAGCAGAATCAGTTTGCATAAGAAAGGTTTAGGGCGTGGCCGTGGGCGTGAAAGTTGCGGTGGCTGGTTGCGTGGCAGTCGGAGTGGGCGTGGACGTGGAAGTGGGTGAGGCCGTGTTCGTGGCTGTACCGGTTGCGGTCGGCGAGGCCGTGTTCGTGGCCGTGGCAGTGGCGGTGAACGTGGATGTGATCGTCGGAGTGGGTGTCGCAGTGAAGGTGGCCGTGGGCGTGTGGGTGATCGTCGGCGGCAGGAACGGCGTGAGACTGACCGTGGAAGTCAGCGTGATGGTCGGCGTCAATGTTGCGGTAAATGTTTGCACAAGCGGGGTGGCGCTCAGCGATGGCGTGAAAGAGATGAGCGGGTTAATCGTGGAGGTGGCGCTGACGAGCGGCGTGTCTGACGCGCCGGGTGTCTGCGTCGCGCCATCTCCGCCGCCAGAAATCATCCACACAAGCACGCCGGGGAAGTAACAACACACCAGCGTGACAACAATGATGCTGGTCAAAGTGATTCGTCGGCGGGCGCGGCGAGCAATGGGATCGTCCATGATGCGGCGATGATAACATGGGTTGGGCGATTTAAATCGCCACAACCATCGCAAAGTCCGCGAAGGCGGACTTCGTAAATGTAGCGGCGACTTGAGTCGCCAAACGGTATAATCGCCCAATGATTCCCCTGCGCCTGAACATCACTGGTTTTCTTTCGTATCGCGATTCCGTCGAGTTGGATTTTTCTTCGTTCGACCTGGCCTGCATCAGCGGCTCGAACGGCGCGGGCAAATCGTCACTGTTAGACGCGCTGACCTGGTCGCTGTTCGGCGAGTCGCGCACGCGCGAAAAAGAAGCGCTGATTCATCTCGCTGAAAAATCTGCGCAAGTGATTTTTACTTTTTCTTATGAGGCCAACGAATATCAAACGCAACGCTCCATCACGCGCGGCAAATCGACCCTGCTCGAATTTTGGGTGCGCGACGGCGACGAGTGGCGCGCGCTCACCGAAAAAACTGTGCGCGAAACGCAGGAGCGCATTCAACAAACATTGCGCATGGATTACGAAACATTTGTCAACGCGTCATTTTTTTTGCAGGGCAAGGCCGATGAGTTCACGCAAAAAAAACCGTCTGACCGCAAAGCTGTGCTGGCCAACATTCTCGGCCTTGAAATTTGGGAGACTTATAAAGAGCGCGCCGGCGAGCATCGCAAAGACATTGAACGAAGCGTGGATGAAATTGACGGACGCCTGAGCGAAATCGACTCTGAACTCAACGAAGCGGATTCTCGCTCCGCGCATCTGACCGCCGCCGAAGCGGGTCTGCAAAATCTGACAAGTGTCCGCGCCGCGAGCGAGTCTGCGCTGGCCGTGTTGCGCAAGTCCGCGGCGATTTGGGATGAGCAAAAAAAATCGGCAGGGACAATGTCCGCGGCGCTCGAGCGTGCACGCGTCAGCCTGGAGGCGCTCACTCGTCGGCAAGCCGCTCGGGGCGCGGACCGAGGCATCTATGAGGGGCTGGCGAGTCGGTCAGCAGAAATTGAATCCGCGTATAAAAATTGGCAGGAGGCGCGCAAAGAAGTTGAGAAGTGGGACAAGGTGGCCGCCGAGAATCGCGAGCACGAGGACAAACGTCAGCCGTTTTTGCGTGTGATCGAAGCAGAGGGCGCGCGGTTGAATCAGGAACGTGATGGATTGAAAGGGCAGGAATTAGTAATTAGTAATTCTGCGCCGATGGCCGAAGAGTTGATGATGAGAATAGCCGAGGCTGAAAAGTTATTGGGTGATACCGAAGGAAAATTAAGTGAGCGGGGAGAGTTGGAGAATTTGAGAATTGCGGCGAGTGAGCGGCAGGCCGCGTTGAAAGCGGAAAATGAGCGTCTGAAAATTGAGATGGATGATATGAAATTGCGCATTGAGCAACTCAAAATTGCAGATGGCGCGACGTGCCCGTTGTGCGGACAGGACTTAAGCGAGGCGCATCGTCAGTCTACGTTGGAGGGTTTGCAAAACGAAGGCACCGCAAAAGGCGATTGGCATCGCGCGAACAAAATCGAAACGGCAAAACTCGCCGAAGAGATTGCCAGTCTCCAGTCTCAAATCTCCAGTCTCAAATCTGTCGAAGCCGAGCGCGTGCGGCATTCAAATACAATCGCGCAATTGAGCGAGCGACTCGAGTCTTTGGAGCGCGCGGCGGCGGAGTGGGACAAGAGCGGCGCAAAGCGTTTGAAGGAAGTTGAAAAAATATTGGCGAATGGAAAATTCGCCGAGGATGCGCGCAAGCAACTCGCCAAGCTGGATAAAGAATTGGCCAAGTTGGGTTACGATGCGTCTGCTCACGATACGGCGCGAGCGGCTGAGGCCGAGGGGCGCGGCGCGGAAGAGGAACTCAGCAATTTGAAATCAGCGCGCGAAGCGCTGAAGCAAATCGAAAACGAAATGGCCAGCATAAATTCTGAAATCGGAATTCGGAATTCGGAAATTGCCGAGCAGGAAGCAGGTTATGCCAAAGTGGCGGCGGCGCTTGAGTCTGCGCGGGCGGGCGCGCCGAATCTCGAAACTGCCGAGCATGATTTACTGCGTTTGCGCGAGCAGGAAAACGAAGCGCGCGACGAGGCGACTCGCGCCCGTCAGCGTGTGGATATTTTGGAGACTCTGCGCGAGCGCAAATTAAAACTCGGCGTGGAGCGCGAGCAGAAACAACAAACTGTGGCGCATTACAAATCGCTTGAGCGCGCCTTCGGCAAGGACGGCGTGCCTGCCCTGCTCATCGAACAGGCCCTGCCGCAAATTGAGGAGAAGGCCAATGAATTGCTTGATCGACTCAGCGACGGACGCATGTCGATTCGCTTCGAGACGATGGCCGAATATAAAGACAAGAAACGCGAAGACTTAAAAGAAACGCTCGACATCCAAATCAGCGATGGCTCAGGTGCGCGCGATTATGAAATGTATTCGGGCGGCGAGGCTTTCAGAGTCAACTTTGCGATTCGTCTCGCGCTCTCCGAAGTGCTGGCCCAGCGCAAAGGCGCGCGCCTGCAAACGCTGGTCATTGACGAGGGCTTCGGCTCGCAAGACGCGCAGGGTCGGCAGAGACTCATCGAAGCGATTAACATGGTGCGCGGTGACTTTGCGAAGATTTTGGTCATCACGCATTTGGATGAATTGAAGGACGCCTTCCCGACGAGGATTGAGGTGGAGAAGGGGGAGAGAGGGTCGATGGTGAAGGTGATTTAGTCAAAGGTCGAAGGTCGAAAGTCGTTTAATCCATCACGCAAGGAAATAAATTGCCATGTTCAATTCGCTCAACCCAACACCTGATTTCGGTCCGTATCATGACCTGCAAAAAAAGATGATCCAACGTGTTCTCGCCGCAAAAGTGGACGAGGAGATTCTGCGAATCTTGCAAGCCGCGTACGAAAAAGAACTGGAGGAAAGGAATGTGATGCTTTCGCGCCCCGAAAGGACGCGTTTATTTCAACAAATGGTGAGAGCTGTACTGACCGACATTCTCGACAAATTAGAAAAATAGCCACCCGTAAAAATATTTTGCCACGGATTGCACAGATTTTTACGGATTTATTTTAGGATTGCGGTCATTGGATTCATGCTCTACTTCATCACCTCCACAATTTTCTTTGCGCTGGCACTCGGCATCTCGCGCTGGTACAGCTTCACGCTCCCGCTAGGGGCGGGCTTGTTCGCGGCGATCATGCTCACGTCGGCGTACAAAGTCCTTTCGGGCAGAGGCGTCACGTGGAAGGGGCGTTCGTATCACACGCAAAAAGAGAATTAACCACAGAGAGCACAGAGTCCACAGAGTTTTTTTGAATTTTTCTCAGTGCTCTCGGTGTTCTCCGTAGTAAAAGCATTTTAGAAATAGCTTCTCAGCGGGAACATTCGCGAGCGGCAATCGTCCACAGAAAAATCACACGAGGAGAAAAAATGAAACGGAAAATTTTAGTTGTATTGGTGGCGCTGGCGCTGATGCTCTCGGCCTGCGGCGCGAAATCGGAGCTGGATAAACAGCGCGCGCAATGGGATGGGCAAGGCGTGACGCACTATCGCTATCAATTAACGATCTCATGCTTCTGCCCGTTCATGGACGTCATACCCGTGACAGTGGAAGTGCGCGACGGCAAGATCGTTTCGCTGACCGATGTGACCGGCGAGCCGCTTGGCGATCAATTTCGCGAATCGTTCGAAAAGGCGGCAACCGTGGAAGGTTTGTTCACGCTGGCCCAGGATGCGCTGAAAAACGCGGATAAAGTGGAGGTCGTCTACGATTCAAAATTCAGTTTCCCCTCTTCGATTGTCATCGACTGGATCGAGATGGCGATAGACGATGAGAGATCGTACTATGTGACAGAGTTTGAAGTGTTGCCGTAACTCATCAAGACTTCGGAAATCTTTAAGAAGACTTCCCGTTTTAGATGCGTCAAGGGAGATTTCCGAAGTCTGAGCGCGCAACAAAAGACCAGGTTCCTAAAAGGAACCTGGTCTTTGATTAAGCCAGCATCGCATCCGCGCCGCGGTCTATTTCCCACGGATAAATAATGAAGGCGTCGGTAATAGCGGCATAGTAATCAGGGCGCACACTGCCGAACAAATCTCTATACGGGTTGTAGTGCAGGACGCACGTCTCGGGGAATCCGCCCGCGGCTGAGACGCGGTTCTTGACCGCGCTGATGGTGCGTCCCGACGCCCAGACATCGTCGACGATGAGAGTTGGGCGTCCGCGCAACAATTCGTCTGTGGGGAATTGCAAAAAGTCGGGCCAGGCCATTTGGTTGGTGCGCTCACCCGCCGTCTGCGCGGGGAAATTGACCGCCGCCGTCAGCACGTGGGTAATGTCCAGCGCCTCGGCGAGGAGTCCGCCCGGGACGATGCCGCCGCGCGTGATCATCACCATCGCGGTAAATTCGCGCTGGAATTGCGGGGCGAGGTGGTCGATGAGGCGGTCCACTTCGTCCCAGAGAATCATTTCGCGGTGGGGTTCGGGTTGCATTGGAATTCTTTTGCTTTCAGTGTGGTCTCGATACGCCCCGAGAAGAGCGCTCGGGGCTACTCGACCACCGTTTTCTTTCTTCTTTCATCTTTCCTGGGCGCAATGAAAGAAGAAAGAGATTTTTGGATCAACTCAACACTGCGGCCAGCGGAGCAGGCGCGCTGACTTTCTCGACCGACTTGCCTTTTTCTTTGGCGGTTTCCACGTCACGCGCCCAAATGTAGAGGCAGGTGTGATAGGCGGTTTTGGTGTATGTGCTGATGGCGCTCGAAAGGACGACGAAAGCAAAGAAGACCAGCAGACCCAGGCCAATGCCGATGCCCGTCACGGTGACGTCGCCGCTCGAGGCAAACCCGAGTCCGCCGCCGATGCCGAAGCCGAGCACGAGGCCGAGCACGACGAAGACAAATCCGATCAGGCCGGTCACCGCATTCACGCCGACGGTGCTGACGCCGATCAACAGCAAGTTTTGCTTGGTGATCTGGAAGATGCGCTCGCCACCTTTTTTGAGATTCAAATCGTCAATGACCATGGCAGGCAAAATGAGCAGAGCGGCCTCTGTCCACAAGAAGCTGAGTGTGTTCGCGCCTGCGAGCGCAACCGCCGCGCCCACGCCGCCTTTGCGGTTTCGATTGGCCGCATTCTTAATCAAGCCGACAACAGTGGATGCGGCGGCCAATGTGACGATGTCCCAAAAGTCACGGCGCACGATGGCCCACGCCTCGCTCATCTTCCCGTCGCCTTCGGTGATGTAGCTATAGATGAGGTGGATGGTCATGGCCGAGAACACATAGCTGACGATAAACTGCACAAACATCAAAATGCCGGCGAGCACAGCCAGAATGATCTGGGCATATTGCGAGTCGCCCAGCGCAACTGCGACGATGATGATCGGCACAATGCCAACAACAGCCACCACCCCGCTCACCGCCAGCGAGTACAGCGTGGGCTTGAGCAGGTCTTTATCTTTGAAGGCCATAGACCAGGCTTGCTTGAAAAAAGAAACGCCTTTATTAAATGATTCGAACATGTGATGCTCCTTTTAAAAAGCGAAAAATTGCGCGCTACATCAAATTTGTTGCAGTACACAGAAAAGTTTCGCGTAATTATAGCAAACTATTTTTTCACCGCCACGATCAGCCCGTCACGAATCGGCGCGAGCGTCACGGCCCATTTGCTTGGGTCGGCGGTGATGCGGCGGGTGAATTCGCGCACGCCTTCCGTCGGCGCGGATTTATCGGCAATGTCGAAGATGCGTCCGCTCCAGAGCATGTTATCGATGATCAGCAATCCGCCCGGGCGCAGTTTCTGTTCGATCACCTCCAGCGAGGCGGGATATTGCTCTTTGTCAATGTCGTCGAAAATTAAATCAAACGTACCTTCGGTTTCGCGCAGTGATTGCACGGCTTCACCGACGCGAAATTTAATCACATCGTCCAGCCCAAGTGCGGCGAGATGCGCGCGCGCTTCGTCTGAAAGCGCCTGGTCCCAAACCACGTGATGCACCTCGCCTCCGCCGTTTTCTTTCACGGCTTGTGCGAACCATGCGGTCGAGTAGCCATAGCCCGAACCCAATTCATAAATACGTTTCGCGCCCATCAAGCGCGCCATTGTGTAACACAACTGTCCCGAGGCTGGGCCGATGATGGGAAAATTTTTCTCGGCGGCGATTCTTTCCATTTCAACCATTTCAGGTTTTCGCGGCGGCACGAGGCTGTCGAGATATTTCACAACTTGCTGGTGAATTAATTCGATGGTCATGTTGGCTCCTGGAAAAAATTTTAACACGAAGGACACTAAGGGCGCAAAGGTTTACAAAACGCTGACCGGCTCCACTTCGACGCGCCAGTTGTCGAGGGGCAAACCCGCTAACAGCGCGGCGGGGTTCGGTCCGCGCAGGATAATTTGCCAGCGGTAGATTCCATCCACTTTTGAAAAAAAGCACGGGACGGCGGAAGCAGTCGTCTGCGATTTTTTTTCAGCGATTATTTTTTGCTGGATAATTTTTAACACGCGATTGGATTCAGACTCAGCCTTCGCCGAATCTTTGTGACGATACTCCAGCCGCACAAGCCGCGCGTATGGCGGGTGACCCAACGATTGACGAAACGCCAGTTCGAGTTTTTGAAAACCAGCCACGTCATGTCCCGCCGCGGACTGAATGACGTAATGCTCGGGCGCGAAAGTTTGCAAAATAACTTTTCCGCCGCGCGCCGAACGACCGGCGCGACCCGCGACTTGAGTTAACACTTGAAAGGTGCGCTCGGATGCGAAGGGGTCGGGGAGATTGAGGCCGACGTCGGCGAGCACAATGCCGACGAGGGTGACGAGCGGAAGGTCGAGTCCTTTGGCAAGCATCTGCGTGCCGACGAGGACGTCGGCTTGATGATTGGCGAAGTGCGTGAGGATAATTTCGTGCGCATCTTTTTGGCGCGTGGTCTCCCAGTCCCAACGCAATGTGCGCACAGACGGAAGCATGGCCTGCACATCGGCTTCCACTTTTTCACTGCCGAGTCCGAATTGACGAATCTGGTCACTGCCACATTCGGCGCATTTTTTTGGCATCTGTCTTTGATAGCCGCAACGATGACATAACAGGTCAGAGGTCGAAGGCTTGTCCTGAGCGCCGTCGAAGGGTCGAAGGTCGTTGACTTTTGACCCTTCGATAAACTCAAGGCGGGCTATTTGATTTTTGGCCGCCCCAAGATTAACGTGATACGTAAGTGGCGTGTCGCAACGCGGACACTTGACCGCCGTTCCGCAGTTGCGACAAAAAACATAGGTGGCCGTGCCGCGACGATTCAAAAACAAAATGGCTTGTTCGCCGCGTTCGAGAGTCTCGGCCAGCGCCTCAGCCAGCGGACGGGAAAAAATTCCGCGATTGCCGGATTGCAATTCGACGCGCATGTCCACGATTTGCACGGGAGGCAGGTCGGAGTCGGTGACGCGGTGAGGGAGGGAGAGCAAATGCAACCCCCCTCCGTCTCCCCCCATTTTCTTCGAAAATGGGGGGAGAGAAAGAGAAGGCTCTGATGCATGAAATTGTTGTTCAACACTTGGAGTCGCTGAGCCGAGGACGCAGACGGCGCCGCAGAGACGCGCGTAGGTTTGCGCAGAGGCGACCGCATTATAGAACGGTGGCTCGGATTGATAGAAGGATGAGTCGTGACATTCGTCCGCGACGATGAGGCCGATGTTGGGTAACGGCGCGAACAAAGCACTGCGCGCGCCGATGATGACTTTGAGTTGCCCGCTTCGCGCGCGTCGCCAGGTGTCGTAACGCTCGCCCTCCGAAAGTTTCGAGTGGACGAGTCCCACCTGACCGGGGAAGCGCTCTAAAAAGCGGCGCACGGTCTGCGGCGTCAGCGCGATCTCGGGCACGAGCACGATGACTTGTCTGCCACTGTGCACAACTTCTTCTGCGGCGCGTAAATAAATTTCGGTTTTGCCGGAACTGGTGACTCCATGCAAGAGGTAATTGGTAATTGGTAATTGAGGGCCTTGCGCGAGGATTGGAGAATTAGAGAATTGAGACTGGAGACTGGAGACTGACTTGAGAATTTCAGTAAGGGCGAAATTCTGCTCGGGGGTGAGCGTCAATTCTCTGTTCTCTGTTCTTATGTTCTCTAGTCTCTGCAATGGATCGCGAAAAATCTCGTTCTCAAATAATCGAATTAACCCGCGTTCTTCGAGAATTTCCAAGTCCGCAAGATTGCAACCGGTTTCAGCATAGACCCACGAAAGGTTGACCGCTTCCAACGCGCGGACAAGAAATCCCAACGCGGCCTGCCTGCGCGCGAGAGTCTGTTTCGTGCCGAGAGTCGGCATCGCCGCTTCGGCCTCTTCGGGCGTCACCGCGAGTTGCGCCACGCGGATATATTTCGCGCGCACCCTCGGCGGCGGCAAAACGGACTGACTGCTCAACACGCCGCGTCGCACGAGTCCCTGCGCCGTCTTGCGCCAGTCCACTTGTTTGAAGTGGGTGTCAATTTGGCGGCCGCGCAGAGGGCCGCGTTCTTCGAGCAAAGCTAGGATTCGTTTCTGCACCCCAGACCATTCTTCACTGATCACTGATAACTGTTTACTGTTCACTGTATAAAAGACGTCCGCTTGCTGACTGAGGCCAATCGGCAACATCAGTCCGATCATGGCGGCGAGGGGTTGCAGGTAGTGCGCGCTCATCCATTTGGCGAGTTCGATTTGTGCCACGGTTAAAACTGGCAAAACATCCAGCACGGACTCAATTGGTTTTACATTGGGAACACCCGCTTCGTCCACAAACTCGAGTACCACACCTTGCACAGTCTGCTTGGCGAACGGCGCGGTGACGAGTGAGCCAACTCCGATTTGCGCGGCGAGTTGATCGGGAATCGAATAGTCGAAGACTCCACTGACGGCGGGCAGGTTGATGGCGAGGCGGGCGAACATGAGGGAGATTATACGCGGAAGAGCCGTCCGCTCGTTGACCGATGGGAGAGCGGGGCATATAATGGGCTAAACCGGCATTAATTTTTGGCCGTATAACGTCCTAAGTCAATTAGGACGTTATACGGCGAGCCTAAACCGCCCAAAAGCCGTTATCAGGTCGCCGCATAACCCCTCGTTCGGCGGCACGTTGTAAAATTGTAGTAGCCCGAAAGTTTGTCCTTGCGTTTTGAGTAAAGGAGTATTGGCATGAAACGCTCTATCGAATGGATACTTGCTGGTATTGGAGCAATAATGTGTATTGGGGGCGCGGCTTCTATCTGGGTATCTCAAACAACATCTAGTCCACCTGGCTTTTCCCTTTGGCTCATGCCCGCCCTTTTATTAATCTATGTTGCCCTCTTGGGAGTAGTGGGATTTTTAGGGATTGCTCTTGAGCCTCATCAATTATCTACCTATTGGGGAGTTCTTGTTTGGATTGCATGTGGTGGGTTACTAGCCTTGAGCATATTAGGCGCAATGAGTGTCAGTGTCATAGTTTTACTTGCTATACCTGCGCTGGTTTTTGGCGGGGCGGCAATTTTGGCTAACAGACGCCGAGAACGAAAAATGTTACCCGATTTAGGTGTTCTCGCCGTGAGCAGTATCGCCAATTTTGGATTGTTTTTTATTTTCATTACTATTGGGAGATGATAAGAGAAAGTTGTC
>VFKQ01000276.1 GCA_009885445.1 Anaerolineaceae bacterium
AAGCCGCCAAATCAGCGGGCGAACCCAAAGCCTGATTCCCCTCTCGGGCAGGGTGCGCTGAGGCGCGTGTCTCCGCTACAATGCCTCTATGAAACTCCTTGAATCCTTTTTGCTCGCCACCCCCTACCTCTTCCTCAAAAAAATTCCATACTTGTGGGTGCTCGTCGTGGCCTTCTACGTCTGGCCGCCGATCATCTCGGGCATTTTGCTGACCATCATCGCGCTCGGCTTGCTGATGATGAAAGGGCAAGACTGGGCCTGGACTCGGTATACCCGCCGTGAGTTCGCGCGCGACGCGGCTTCCGTCTACGTGACTCACGTCCGCGCCCGCGCCTCTTATCGCGCTCGAAACGGGTTCCTGCTTCTGATCGTCTCTGCCGCTTTGGGCTGGCTCCTCGCCGGTCAACTCGACTTCAGCGCCGCGCACTGGACCCTGCTGATTGCTGGACTCATGGCGCTCTACAAAGATGCCCTGCTCTTCGGCGCCGGCCTGACAGTGATTCTCACCGAGCAGGGACTCTCCCTGCGCTACGTCCCCGGCCACGTGGACTATCGCATCCTGATTCGCTTCAACGAGATTCGCGCCGTGAAGCCAATGAAATTTATGCGCGATGAAAAAATCTCCGTGCTCAGTCCCCTGCGCACCCCGCAACACGGACTGCTCATCACCCCGCGCAATCGAAATGGATTCTCGGCAACCCTCAGTGATTTTTTTCTGGTCGTCGAAGATGAAGCCGAATTTATCAAGCGCCTGCCTTTTGGGTTGGTGGAAGAAACGCAATAAGTTTTAAACGGAGCCGCATTGATGGTTGCATCCTCTGCTCGCACTTTTTCTTTGAACTCACTATCCAATCTCGAACTGCATAACGTAAGCGCACAGCCGCTGACGTATCTCGGTCGCCCCGCCCTGCGACTCATCGAACAAGACGGGCCAATGCATGGCCTGGCGATTCTGTCCGCTTCAAATTTTACAGACGGCGTCATCGAAGTAGACGTGGCTGGCGCTCCGCAAAAAGACGCGCCACAAGCCATGCGCGGATTTGTGGGCATCGCCTTTCGTGTGCAACCAAACGCGGAGCGCTTCGAATGTTTCTACCTGCGCCCCACCAACGGTCGCGCCGACGATCAACTGCGCCGCAATCATGCAACGCAATATATTTCCCACCCCCATTTTCCCTGGCACCGCTTAAGAGAAGAGACTCCCGGCGTCTACGAATCCTACGCCGACCTCGTGCCCGGGGCATGGATATCGGTCAAAATCGTCGTGGCGGGAACCCGCGCGGAACTTTACATTCACGGCGCAGACCAGCCCTGCCTCGTAGTGAACGACCTGAAACTCAGCGACACAAATGGACAAATCGCACTCTGGGCCGGGCCGGGCACGCAGGCGCACTTCTCGGCGCTGACGGTGAAATAAGTTGGCATTGTTTTCTTGAGGGGAGAAACGCGATGATATGCTGGACAAAATCGAACTTATTAATCTTTGGCCGCCTAAACATTAGTTGGCATGCCCTTGCCAGCAATTCTCAATATAGTCACAGAGGGGGCTTTCAACTCCCTGATACTCTCTTTGCTAACTACTGCCTCTTTTTAACAATCACCTGTAGCCTCTTTTGGGCGAAATTTAGGTCGGAAGTCTGAATCGAGTGACAAGCTTTGCGTGCATACTTCAGGTCAGTTACCCAATGCTGCCGGGTTCCTTTCGCCTTTGTTATGAAAGTACTATCTTTAGCCTGTGGAATGAGGGTAAAATTTCAGCCTACCCCGTTTGGGTGAACGTATGCAATCACAACAACTTCCCTCCACGCTTAGCCGAGTTCTTCAGAGCGCCGTGTTTGTTTATCAACTGGTGGCTGTCCTGGCATTTTTGGGCACCCTGTTGCTAGCCAATGCATGGTTGGAGGCCCCCTTCCTCGGCACGTATTTTGAGAAGACGATGGTCAACAATGGCGTTGGCCCGAGCGCGCCCTCCGCGCAATGGGACTTGTGGAACCAGAATATCGGGGCAGATGGCAGACACATCCCCAGCTACCGCCTGTTAAAAGTGAATGGCGTCGCAGTCCGCTCGCAGGCCGAGATCGCAGACGTTCTGTCTGGTGAAACATCCGGCACGAAGCCAACCTCGGTGGGTTTTGTGGCCGGCGAAAGTATTCCCGTCACACTCGAGCTGCTTACCGGCGAAATAAAAGAATATGAGGTAACGCTGGGGGGTTATCCCGTTGCAGATCGCAACGCCTTTCTCGTCTTGCCAGCCATTATCAGCGGAATCTTTTTACTAATGGGCTTGTGGATTTTTGGCCTGCGGCGCACCGAATCAGCAGGGCGCTCATTTTCGATTTTCGCCTCCTCGCTCTCCATTGCCACGGGCACGCTCTTTAATGTTTACACAACGCACGAATTCACCTACTTATGGACTTTTGCCGTGGCCATGGTGGGGGCTTCAATGATCGACATGGCCATGACCTTCCCGCAGGAATTTCGCCCGGCCATTCAGCGTCCCTACCTGCGCTGGGTGGGCTATGCCATCGGCATTGTTTTGATCGCCCTGGCTTTTCCGACACTCACAAATTTCAATGCCCCCCGTGCGTATGTAGGCGCCTGGCTGAATACATATTTGTTTACTGCATTGTGCGGCCTGACCTATTTTGGCTTCACCATTTATTACAGTATCAAGTCGCCTTCACCGGTGGTCAAATCACAATCAGTGACAATTTTGGTCGGCTCGGTCATCGGCTTCAGCGGCATGATCTATTGGATGTTGACCACCTTCCTCTCCACGTTGTTTCCGTCTTTGGCCACTCTGGGCTTTTCGTTCTCCACCCTTCTATTCCTGCCGCTGATCTTCTTTCCGCTTTCTATTAGCTACACCATTTTGCGCTTCAGACTCTTGCAAACAGACACATGGGTGCGCCAGGGCTTGGCCTATGCCCTGTTGACAATCGTGGTCATTGGCGGGTTTGGCTTGCTCGTCTCGGGCATCAGCCTGATCTTTAATGTAGCCTTTGACCTGGCCAATGTCTACTTCATTATCGGTCTGGTTTTCCTCATCGTGATTCTGCTCGACCCCATGCGCCTGACTGTGCAATCTGGCGTGGATAATATCTTCTTCCGCGGGCAACGCGCCTACCTGCTCAGTCAGCAGGAGTTCACTCATCAAATGTCCAGCGTGGTAGACCAGGATGGAATCGCCCGCGTCTTGCGCGAAAATGTAATGAGCACGCTGGCCCCAGACCGCACGCATATTTATTTATACGAAAGCCTAAACGATCAATATGCGGCCATGCTTGGGCCTGACAACCGCCCCTCAAGCGACATTCGCTTTGTGTCCAACAGCCCAATGGTGCAGTACTTCCAAAAGGAAAGCCTGCCTTTATATTTGGATGGCGTCAACCAACCGCCCAGCTTGAAGACCGAAGAAGCGCGTCTCGCCCTGCTGGGCACGCGTCTCTTCGTGCGCCTTCCCGGCCAGGACCGTCCACTGGGCTGGCTGGCCCTCGGGTCGCGTCTTTCGGGACAGCCCTACTCGCCGCAAGACCTTTCGTTTCTCGAGAATCTGTGCGAGCAGGCCGCCGTTGCTTTTGAGCGCGCCCAAACTGTTTCAGACCTCGAGCGCCGCGTGCAGGAAATGAACGCCCTTTCACGTGTTTCGCAAGGCGTCAACATCACCCTCACCTTCGATGATGTGCTCGAACTGATCTTCGCCCAAACTGCGCAGATCCTCCCCGCATCTGATTTTCACATCACCCTACACAACAAGGGCACCGATTATTTTTACTACGGCTTCTGTGTTGAAAACCGTGACCGACGCGAAGATCTCGAGAACGAACCCATCCCGCCCGGGCACGGTCTCGCGCAGGATGTAATTCACAAAGGCCGCCCGCTCTTAACCCAGGATTACATCCGCGAATGTCAGGCGCGGAATGCCGTCCCATCTGAGGAGGGCATTTATGCCTGGATGGGCGTGCCGCTCAACGCGGGGGCCGAGACGATTGGCGCGCTCAGCATCGGCAGTCGTGACGCCCTGGTCAACTACACGCGCGGACAGCTGGAACTGCTCCAAAATATTTCAGACCACACCGCCGGCGCCATCGTCAAGTCACGCCTGCTCGAAGAGTCTGAGCGGCGCACCGCGCAACTCTCCACGCTAAATGACATTACGCGCCAACTGACATCCACGCTCGAAACCGAACCGTTGCTTCAAAATATTCTTGAAAACGCCGTCTCCATTTTGAACTGCGAAGCCGGCAGTCTTTTTCTCGTGGATGAACAGACCGACGAGTTGATTTTCACCGTCACCGTTGGCCCCGTGGCCACCAACTTGCTCGGCATGCGTCTGCCGCCCGGCTCGGGCATTGTTGGACGCGCGGTTAATTTGCGCAGTGCCGTGATAGACAACAACGCCCAAGGCTCTGGCTCACGTCACACTGAAACAGATGAGCAAACCGGGTTCATCAGCCGCGCCTTGCTTGCCGTGCCTCTCTTGGTCAAAGACCGCGTTATCGGCGTTGTTGAAGTCATCAACCGCCGCGACGGTCTGCCCTTTGGCAACGACGACCAAAACCTGCTCACCGCCTTCGCCGGTCAGGCCGCGGTCGCGCTTGAGAACGCCCGCCTGTATACCCTCACCGACAAGGAACTCACCGCCCGCGTTGAGGAACTCTCGGTCATGCAACGCATCGACCGCGAACTCAACGCCAGCCTCGAAATGGATCGCGCCATACGCATCACCCTCGACTGGGCCATGCGCCAGTCACAGGCCGAGGCCGGGCTGATCGGCATGCTTGAGGCGGGCAGTCTGCGCATCATGGCCCAACAGGGTTACGGAGACCACCTCGCTTCCTACGCCAATGCGCCTCTGCCACTCGACCTGCCGATTTTGATTCGCGCCTTCGAAAGCGGACAGCCCCAACGCGCCACGCTCGACCCCGCTCAGGGCGGGAGCCTGCTCCCCGAAGCCCGCGACCAGATCTCGGTCCCGATTCGACGCGAGGCGCAAGTCATCGGCCTGTTAATGCTTGAGAGCACCGTCCTCGCCCAGGAAGATATCTCCTTCCTCACCCGTCTCAGCGACCATGCCGCCATCGCCATCGCCAACGCCCAACTGTACAACGAAGTGCAGGCGGCCAATGCGGCCAAGAGCGAATTTGTTTCATTCGTGGCGCATGAACTCAAAAACCCAATGACCTCCATCAAAGGCTATAGCGAATTGCTGGCCGGCGGCAAAGTGGGCGCGGTGAATGAAATGCAGTCCAACTTCCTGGCCACCATTCGCTCGAACGTCGAACGCATGTCCACGCTCGTTTCCGACTTGAACGACAACTCCAAGATCGAAGCCGGTCAATTGCGCATTGATTTTAGAGAGGTGCAAGTACCCGACGTGGTCGATGAAGTCATCCGCTCCACACGCCGTCAACTCGAAGACAAGCACCAGACCGTGGAAGTGATTCTGCCCGACAGCATCGCCCCCGTCTGGGCCGACCGCACCCGTGTGGGTCAGGTGCTCACCAACCTGCTTAGCAATGCCCACAAATACACACCCGAGGAAGGCAAGGTCACCCTCGGCGCCGAAGAGAGCAACAACCACTGGGACCCAGACGGCGCTGGACGCGTCGTCCACTTATGGGTGCGCGACACGGGCATCGGCATCAACGCTGAAGACCAGACCAAGATATTCCAGAAATTCTTCCGCTCCGAAGACCAAAAAGCGCGCGAGGCCCCGGGCACCGGCCTGGGCCTAAATATCACCAAGAGCCTCGTTGAAATGCAGGGCGGACGCATCTGGTTTGAAAGCGAATTCCGCAAAGGCACCACCTTCCACTTCACCGTGCCGGTGGCCGAAGGATAATTTTGAAAATCATGTAGGGGCGCAGCATTGCTGCGCCCCTACGAATGCATCACCCCAAAAAAATTTGGAAACATCCTTATGACCCTCACTGCATCTGTAGGACATGCCCAAGCCCTCGATGGCCGCGAAGCTGGATTGCAAGCCACGCATCACGCGCTCAATCTTCTTGGGCCCACATCGCCCACTTTTGGCATTGTCATGTCTTCGCATCAATACCAGGCCCGCGAAGTTGCCGCTGGCGTTTCAAGCCTCACCGGCGACATGCCGCTGATCGGTTTCAGCACGCCCGCCGGTCTCACGCGCGAAGGCATCCATCCGCACTCCGTTGTGGTGGCCCTGCTCAGCGGAGACCTGCGCGCCGAAGCCCACTGGCTCCCCGGCTACGCCCAAAGCGGACGCGAGACTGCCACGCGCCTGACGCAGATCGCATCCACTCAACAACAAAACCAATTCATGCTCATGTTCGCCGACGGCTTTAATGGCGACGCCGAACAGCTGTGCTCCACGCTGATAGACAACGCCATGCCCTTCCTCGGCGCCCTCTCCAGCGGCGACTTGAACACAGGCAACACCTATCAGATATCCGGCACACAAGCCGGCACCGGCGGACTCAGCGCCGCCATCCTACGCGGAGCGAATCTGCGCATGGGCATCGGCTACGCCCACGGCTGGGACCCGGTCGGCAGTCAGTTCCGCATCACACGCTCGCGCGGATTCTGGTTGCGCGCTCTCGACGGTCGCCCCGCCTCCGAAACCTACGCCCAAATCTTCGGCTACCCCGCCCGCGAGTGGGCCTTCCCGCCGCTCAGCTACCTCAGCCGCCTCTACCCGCTAGGCGTCGAAGACGGCGGCAAACTCGTCGTGCGCTCGCCCCTGCGCGTCGAAGCCGACGGCAGTTTTCGCATGAACGCCACCCTGCGCGACGGCCTCGACGCCTTCCTCATGATCGGCAGTCGCTCCACCTGTCAAGAAGCCGCGCGCAAAGCCGCCCAACAATCCCTGCTCAAACTCGGCGACACCAAACCCGTCTTCGCCCTCGTGCTCGTCGACATCGCCTGGCAAATGTTGCTCAAATCCACCCCGGGCGCAGATATCGCCGCCATCCAGGAAATCCTCGGCACCGACGTGCCCATCGCCGGCGGCTACACCCTCGGCCAGATCGTCCCCGACAAACCCCAAGCCGCGCCACAATTCCTCAACCAACACATCGTCGTCATCACCTTCGGCGAAGAGACCGAATAAATTAACAGAACGCGGCCCCTGCCGCGTTTTTGATTCTAGTATTTCTTAAAAACCTTCGCGCCCTTCGCTCGCTTCGCGGTAAATTTTTTTTTATGATGAAACCCCCTCGCCCTCCCAAACCAATCGGACAACCCACCCGCGGCAAGACTGCTAATAACCGACTGCGCCGAGTCGACAACTTTATCCTGCTCTACGAGCCCTCGCTTCTCATCCGCGCCGATAGCGGGTTCGCCGACTCGATGTTCGTGGACCTCGGCTACGGCTTCGACGCGCGCACCACCCTCGAATCAGCGGCCCGCTTCCGGCGCGTCAACCCGCGCCTGCCCATCCTCGGCGTCGAGATAGACAAGGAGCGCGTCGAAGCCGCCCTGCCCTTCGCCGACGAAAAAACTTTCTTCCGCCTAGGCGGATTTAACCTGCCGCTCAAAGCAGGTGAGCGCGTGCGCTTAATCCGCGCCTTCAATGTCTTGCGTCAATACGAAGAAAAAGATTTCGCCCCCGCCTACGAAAGACTCGCCGAACACATCCTGCCCAATGGACTGATCATCGAAGGCACATCCAATCCGTTTGGCAGTATTTGGGCCGCGAACCTGGCGCGCAAAACCGAGACTGGAGACTGGAGGCTTGAAGCGCTCGTATTCAGCACCAACTTTCGCGCGGGGTTTGATGTGGAAGAATTCCAAACTATTTTGCCAAAAAATTATATCCACCGCATGAATCAGGGCGAGCCTATTTACAATTTTTTTGAATCGTGGAAACGCGCCGCCGCTGAGACGGCGAGCGCCAAAACCTTCGGCCCGCGCCAGTGGTTCATCGCCGCCGCCGATGCGCTGGCCGCGAAGGGCTATAAAATAAACCTGCTCAGAAAATTTTTGTCGCGCGGCTGGTTGATCTGGTATTTGTAAGAGAGTTTGTAGCTTACTAACACTGGAAGCCCCAACCGGCCAGGAAGGGGAAGAGGTTGCACCACAAAGAATTTGAGTCTATAAACCAGAAGAACGCCAGACAGCTGCACAGACAAATGACCGTGCCGACGGCAACCACGATCAGCACCGGATTTCTGCGTGGAGCAGAAGACATGCCCATCGGCGCAGATTGCGCAGGGACAGTTGGGCTGATGGGGATTTGATTAACGTATGGATCGTATGGCTTTGCCGGGGCTGGCACGGGCATTGGCACCGCGGCAATCGGGCGCGGCGGCGCTTCCTTCCGCGGAATCGCGAGCGTGGAGCCTGGGTCAGAGTCGATCACCTCATAGCCCAGCAAAATTTGCTCGCCAAACGAGACCGCGTCGCCGTGCTTGAGCACGTAGGGCCCGGCAAGTTTTTGTCCGTTGACCAGCGTGCCGTTGGTGGAGCCGAGGTCTTCGATCACATATTTGCCGCCCTGCAATTGCATGCGCGCGTGGCGGCGCGACATCTCGGGGTCGTTAATCTGAATCCCGTTAGCCGAGTCGCGGCCAATGCTAAGGGACTCTTTTTCGAGCAGATAAATTGCGCCCGTCGTCGGGCCGGAGCGCATTGTAAATTGAAATTTGCTGGGCATGTGCTTCCTCCAAAATAAAAAATTTACGCTTAGTTTAAGGGCTTCAATCTAAAAAGTCAATTCGAGTAATCACCCTGCTTATGAATTTCTCAAGGCCCACTTTTCTTAGGGAGCGTCTTAAAAAACCCTATCACGAAGCCGCCAAGACCCAAAGCCGCGAAGTTCTTTTTCTTGGTGACTTCGAGACTTTGTGCCTTCGTGTTTAAGATTTTTCGGTTACGCCCTCATAGCCAAACTCATTACAAAATGCATTCTTCACTTCAGCCTTCACTTCATCCATGCTCGGTGGCGTGGACAATAAATCCGCCAGCGAGGTGACGGGATGGTCAATCAATCCGCAGGCGATGATGCCGTCGAAATATTCCATGTCTGGATTCACGTTCAGCGCGAAGCCGTGACGCGACACGCCGCGCGCATCCACTTTCACGCCGATGGCGGCGATCTTCGCTGGTTTGAGTTTGTCCTCAGGCAGACAGCGCGCACAACGCGAGTGGACGTCTGCCTGCACCCAAACGCCGGTCAACCCGGACCGTTGAGCGGTCACCAGCCCGAAGCGCGTCATCGCCGCGATAAGAGTCCGCTCAAGTTTGCGGATGTAACCGACGTAATCAGTCTCAAACCTGACAGGTATCTTGGGAGAGTCTTCAACCCCTGAAAACTCCGCTGGAGACCTGTCAGGTTTTATTGGCTCCAGCGGAATTAACGGATACCCCACCAACTGCCCCGGCCCGTGGTAGGCGACGTCGCCGCCGCGGTCCACCCAGTGGACTCCGACTCCGCGCCGCGCCAACTCTTCGGGCGACCACAATAAATTCTTCGCTTCGCCGCGCCGCCCAAAAGTGAAGACGTGCGCATGCTCGAGCAGTAACAGCGTCGGCGAACGAGTCCCCGCGGCGATTTCTGCCGCGTATTCATCCTGCAATTTCCAGGCGCGGTCATATTCGATCAATCCTAAATCGATAATATCTAGATTCATAATTGTTGATGACGTAGGGGCACGGCGGCACCGTGCCCCTACGAATGATTCCCAAAAACTCTGCGATACAAATCCGATTCCAACAACCCCTGCGGGTCGCAGGTCTTTTTCAATTTCTTAAATTTATCCACGGTCGCCTTGCCGTAAAATTCTTCAGCAGTCTCGCGCGTTGTCTCGCTGTTTTTAGCGAAATAGAATCGCCCGCCGGCCTGCACGACCATTTTGTCGAAGGTCTGTAAAAGATGCGCAAGCTCAAGGCGGCGGCGCACTTTGAAATCGAGGGCCACTGAAAATCCGTCCACGGCGTGGGTGAGCAAAAATTTGTCGGGGCGGTGACGTTTGG
>VFKQ01000145.1 GCA_009885445.1 Anaerolineaceae bacterium
CCAGTTAAGAATCGGCATGGACTAATAATGAATGTTCACAGCCGTGCCGCGGCCACGAAAATAATATTCAGTGGATAGTTCCTGGCTGACATGCGGCGGGCGCGTCCAGCGAAATAGCCAGCGCGATTCAGATGTGCGCATGTTGATACAGCCATGACTCATCGGTGTGCCGAAATTTTCGTGCCAGTAGGTGCCGTGAAAGGCGTGGCCGGATTCGGTGAAGAAAAGAGTCCAGGGTACGCCGGGTAATTCGTAATCGTCTATACCGGCAAAGAGACTGCCATCGCCCATGTGCTTGGAGGGCATTTTCTCCTGAATGTAAAAATCGCCATCCGGGGTCTTGGTCGAAAGTTCCTTCGGGTTGCGGCGGCCCGCCGGAATGCCCGAGGCGATCTTGGTTTGAAAGACGGCCTGATCATATTCGTAAGCCGTCAAAACTTGCGTAGTGAGATTAACTTCAATGCGCTTTTGCTCGCTGGGTACATCTGGCGAGATCGGCTCCAGGTCGCTGTGTCGAATCGGACGCACATGCGCGGCGCTAACGTAATACGTGCCGGTCAATTCGTCGAAAATCTTGTACCAGGGCAATCCATCTGGCCCAGGCTCTACTGCGGTGACCCAGTGTACCGACTCGTAATACAGGCGGATATTGGGCCGCCAGCCAAAGGCTTTGGAACTTTGATGACATTGTGTATAGGGCATGGTCACCTCCACCAACTGCCGCGTGCCCTCAGGGATTATGTCCAGCGGTTTGTTGAGCAGGGTCTTCACTTTTTGCAGGCGGGCGCGGTGCAAGTATCCGCCCCACACGCGATACCAGATGGGATTATTTTTCGGCTCGCCGTCTATGCCAGTCACTTCGCCATAGACGCGCAACAGGTCGTCGCGATACCAGGTGCCGACGATGGCGCTTTTATCGCTTGGCTCGCGATAGACACTCAGCGACGTGGTAGCGACGCGCACCAGCGTGGCGTCCTGCACGCTAAGCCCGGCGGGGAGCAACGGTGAAAAGGCCAGGCCACCCAATGCGGCCGCACCCAATTTAATTAAATCGCGACGTGAAAGTTTGTCCATGCCAAAAATTGTAATCGAATTCGGCTGAAAGTCTGATAAGTGCTTGACAGCGAGCCATGCCTTTTGCAAAGTCCAAAAACTTGTCAACGCAAATTGCGCGAATGAGCAAATGGCGCGAATAAACAACGGGGAATTCGCGGGATTCGTTTACACCTGCACTCCACGGCACTTGCGCCCGTGACTATTTTTGCAAGGTGTCTGATGAAAACAATTTACAGCGTCACCCAACCGCCGCGCAGGCCAGCGCGAATGGCTTCGGTGCGGTTTGTGGCATTTAATTTTGAATAAATCGAAGAGACGTGAAATTTGATGGTGTGCTCGCTGATGCCCAGCGCGAGCGCGATTTGTTTGTTGGGCAATCCTTTGGCCAGCAGAGAGAGCACTTCGAGTTCGCGCTCGGTGAGCGGACCGCGCGAGGCGGGCGGCGTCTCTTCGGGCAGGAGCAATTCGCGCGGGCCGACGACGAGTCCCTGGGCGAGGGCGTGGACGGCGGCCAGCAATTCGTCGGCGGAGGTGTCAGTGGGCAGGATGCCCCAGGCGTGGTGTGTGCGTAACGCGTCGGTGGCGGCGAGGGGCGAATCGCTCAAAAGGAGGACCGAGCTTGTTTCGGGCAAACCCGCTTTGGGCGCGGTGAATGAAGCGGACGAGGCCGACACGATTAAGATGTCGGCCTCGGTTTCGTCCAGATTCAAATCGTCGAGTCGCGCGGCTTCGTCAGTCACTTTCATTTGCGCGTCGCCAGAAAGCATGGCGCGCAATCCGGCGCGCAGGGCGGGCGAAGCGGCGACGAGGGCAACACGAATCACTACTTGCGTTCTCCGATGGTGACGTGGATGGTTTGCAAATTTCCGCCGCGAAGCATTTCGATGGGCGTGGATTTTCCGACGGTCTCGCTGTTGAGCGCGGCGAATAAATCGTCGGGGTCGTTGACCGGCGAACCCGCCACAGCGACGATGATGTCGCCGACGAGCACGCCGCCTTTTTCAGCGGGGCCGCCCTCTTCGAGCCAGGCCACCAAAAGCGCAGAAGTTTGATCGCGCTTCACAGCTTTGCGCGCGGCTTCGGCGAGTTCAACAACTTGCGTGCGCACGCCGAGGTAGCCGCGTTTGACAGAGCCGTGTTTCGCCAGCGAGTCTGCGATGCGCCATGCAAATTTTGCGGGGATGGTTAATGCGCTTCCGTTGGTGAGGCCGGAGGTGTTGAGGCCGAGCGCTTCGCCTTCGCTGTTGACCAGCGGGCCGCCGGAAAAGCCGGGATATGAAGTTGTTTCAGTTTGGATATATTCTTCGAGCAAGCCACCGCGCCCGGTGCGGGCCGGCCCGCCGATGGCAGTGACGATGCCCCACGAGGCCTGCATGCCCGCCGCAGTTGGACGGCCCAGCGCGAGGACGAGTTGCCCAACCCTGGCCGCGTCTTTCGCCACGACGGCGGGTTTGAGCGCCGCTTCTGCGAGGCGCAACAGGGCGAGGTCTGAGCCAGGGTCGCGGCCCGCCAAAGTCGCGGATAGCGTCTTACCGTCGGGCGTGATGACGCGCAAATTGTCGTCGCGCGTGACGACGTGGTCGGCGGTGAGGACGAGGTCTGCGGCGTAGGCGATTCCGCTGGCGGGGTAACGCTTGCGCGCGTCCACGAGCACAGTGCCCGCGCCGCCTTTTTCGACGGCGGAAGAAAGTCCATTTGAAAAATCAGTGAGGGTTGACATGTGTTGCTCCTTTTGGTTTGTAGATAAGGAGTGTATGCGATTGTAGTTGTTATGGGTATCGGAGAAACGGGTAGGTTGAGGCTGGCTGTTTGGGTGGGCGGTTGTGGTGGGCGGTTAAAACCGCCTCAACCATCGCAAAGCCGACCTTCGTGGGCTGGTGCGTTAGCCGACGAAGGTCGGCTTTGTAAATGTAGCGGCGACTTCAGTCGCCCAATTTCATCGCCCCATTTTCCTAAACGCCCCAGCCCACGGACTACCCAGCCGATGGTTATCGCTGACCTTGATTTTGCCAAACTTCGCCGCAATCGTCGGCAGACTTGTGGCAATCGTGGCCCAGTCATCGGCCAGCACCGCAGACTTTAGTTTCGCCGCCATCGTGCCGGCCCAACTCCACTCCATGCGAAAGCGGTCTGCCTTCACCCAGTAGTCACGTTTCTCCCAGGCCACCACCGAGCCTTCAATCCCTGAGCCGATTAACTCTAGTGCCAGCGAAATGAAGGCCACCAAATCTCGCGCCATGGGGGTTGGTTCAGTTTGTTTTGCCAATTCACGAATCGAAAGCACGATTGCCTTGCTCAAACGAGTCCGTTCTTTTCCGACAGAATCAGGGTTAATCAAGCGGCTCAATGAAGTTCTCCAGTGTCAGGTTTCAGGGATAACGTAAAACGAAGCGGCATTATACTGCAATCATAAATCGTCAATCGCAAATTTGTTGAACGTAGGTTTCAATGTTTTGAAAAACTATTAAACACGAAGGGCAGAGCGAAGCCCCCCTGTGGGGCAAAGTTCACCAAGTAAAAGCGGATGTCGATATTTCACCCTTTCCCCTTCGTGACCTTCGTGTACTTTGCGTTTAAAAAGCTCTTATCCCAAAATTTTAAAGTTCACGCATTTGTTGACGCTCCCTCCCCTCTCGCTTATAATCCCGCCCGCTCACTCAAAACTGATCAGTGACCACTGATTACTAACCACTGGTCACTGGTCACTGAAACCCGGGGACGTGCTGGAATTGGCAGACAG
>VFKQ01000383.1 GCA_009885445.1 Anaerolineaceae bacterium
ATTGAGGCGCACTGGCAGGTGGTCGGTAACGTTGCTGTGCCAGCAAACGCCTGACAAATTGTTGCAACAAAGGAAATACTCGGCGCGCAATGGCATCCATTGATCGAGCAAGCCGTCGCTTCACAATATGGGAAACATTCGGATTTTGTCAACGAAACTCTGGAATTTATTCGGCATACTCTGGAGAAAACAAGGCGTCATCCATGAACACAGATCGCTTTCAAGTCGTCACACCTCAAACCCGCGCGGACTACCGCGACCTCGTGCGCGAGCTGAACAAGATCGTTTGGCCCGAATTCATGTTGCACGAATCGGTAGCAAATGATAACTGGCATGAATTATTAGATTGCTTCGCGGGGTATCAACTTGCCCTGTATGATCCTGAAAACAAACGCGTCGCGGCGATGGCAAACAGCTTCCCGTTACGCTGGGACGACTCGCTCGAAGCCCTGCCCGAAGGCGGCTGGGATTGGGCGTTCCTCGAAGCGGTCAGGAATCACAAGCAAGGCGTCTCTCCAAATATTCATTGTGCGATACAGATTGTTATCCATCCCGATTATCAAGGTCAGGGATTGAGCGCGCCCACGATAAAAGCCGTGCGCGCGGTCACGAAAGCCAAGAGTTTGCAGGCGCTGATTATCCCCATTCGCCCAAACGAGAAGAGCAAATATCCACTCAGCAGCATGGACGATTATGCCGCGTGGAAGGACGAAGAAGGTCTACCTTTTGACGCGTGGCTGAGAGTTCATACACGAGCGGGAGCGAAGATCATCAAAGTCTGTCATGAGTCGAAAACCATTCGCGGGACTCGCGCGGAATGGGAGGCATGGACAAAGATGAAATTCCCCCAAAGCGGACGATACGTCATTTCCGGCGCGCTCGTCCCGATGGAGATGAATATTGAAAAAGATGAGGGCATTTACATTGAGCCGAATGTGTGGATGGTACATGAGATATAAAGATAAACTGACTTCAACTTATTAAACCCCGTGATGTTTCTGAGGTTTGTGAATTTCCCTATTGAAAAAATAAGTTAAACATTGTATAGTGGTATCCATAAGGTGCTAGAAAGGTAAGGTCAACAATGATGCGCGAACAGGATTCAACCAATAAGAAGCAAACGAATAAAAGATCATGGATCATTTTGATTAGCGGCATAGCAGTCTTTGGCGTTATAGGGGTTCTATTTACATTCACTGGATATTCTTTTCAGTCCTACCATCCCGCTGGAGATTGAGATGATTGTGGAGTGTATTGATCACCGTGCCGCCTAATCCTGCGCGCTGACCGCCGACCCGCGGACTGTGCTCTGCTTTGCGAGTCCCCTCTCCTTTAGGAGCCCTAAAGGATGCTCCTCAAAGGGGACAGGGCGCTGTGCTGAGCCTGTCGAAACAGTGAGCTCCCCCACCGCGCGAGGGTGGAGGTCCTTGCGAAGAGCGGGGAGTGGGAAACATAAGAAACGTGTTGACCTTCGTAGTACATGTGTATATAATCTGGTCATGCCCGCACATAAGCCATTACGAGTCGCCGCATAACCCCGAGCTGGGCGTCTCGGGCCAATTGATCATAAAATGGGAAAACATGGAGGCATGATTATGTCAGTTACAACTTATCAAGCCACAGTTGAAAATGGACAGGTTCGACTGGCGTCAAATATTCACTTGCCAGAAAATACCAAAGTGTATGTCGTCGTGCCGGATGTTGAACCGAACGCGAGCGATAAAAAGTTTGATTTAGCAGAAATGATATCGCGAATGCCTTCAGATTATCAAGCGGATGAGGATGGATTCGGCGCGCCTGTCGGAAAGGAAGAATGGTAAATGCCCGCCTACGTTCCAGAGAAAGGGGATTTCATAACGCTTTCATTCGACCCGCAATCTGGTCACGAGCAAAAGGGCAGACGACCTGCTCTGGTTATCAGCAACTTCCTTTTCAATAAAGCGACAGGCTTGGCGATTGTTTGTCCGCTTACCAATACCAACCGCAACATTCCATTTCATTTGGCCGTGCCGAGTACATCTTCGTTGAGCGGGTTTGTGATGGCAGAACAGGTAAAGTCAGTCGACTATAACGCTCGCCAGGCAAAGTTCGTTGAAAAAATTCCAGCGCAATTTGTTGAAGATGTAATTGCAGTCGTTGATGCCTGTATTAAGTAACTCAGGTTTCCAGCATGAATTTACAGAAACTCCCTCAACCTGTTTATGACGGCCTTCCGTCTGGACGCCTCCCCGCTTTGCGAGTCCC
>VFKQ01000304.1 GCA_009885445.1 Anaerolineaceae bacterium
ACCAATACCCCAGGCGGCGGAGGAGGCAGTTTACCCACCTCAACCCCGATCCAAACACCTACTCCCACCCTCTCCGGCGGCTCGCAGTGTGCGGGATATTCAGATTGCACGATTACCTTTGTTACTTGTAGTGGGTGTCCCTCTGGTGAAGCCGAGTTTAGAAAAAGTTGTAATGATTCTAATGGTAATCCAGTTGCCCCATGTACCTACTGTTCTTCCACCTCATCTTGTACCGGGCCAGCCACAAACTGTGCATTGTGCCCTGTGTCAGGAGGAAATGACTGTGGTGGAGGGATTTGTGGATGTGGTCAAGTGAGGACGGCTGTAGAAAAATGTAATAGTGGAGGAAGTAATCCCTGCACTGATCCAAATAGCACACACACAAATGACTCTTGTCAGTCGGATTCGAGTTGTTGTGTGGGGTGTTCGGGGTCGTGTAGCACCAATCCCACAAGCCCGCCTCCTCCGCCCGGTTCTACCAATACGCCAGTTCCAACGGCGACGCCTATACCCGTGGGCACCATCAGGGCACGCGCGGTAGAAATATCTCCAAGCGATACATCCTGTACTGCCATTCGTGCCGTTTCCACGGGGGGCACCCAAATAAATAGCACCGCGCATTCTTTTACTTCCTCCAGTGCCAGTCAACCTACCCCGCAAACACAAAGTGGCGCAAACTATGTGACATTTACCAATGTCGTTGCTGGTTCTTACTCTCTCGTAAGCGCGCCGCCCGCTGGCGCCAACTGGCAAATCGCTCGTGCATGTAACTCAGCTGGTACGAGTGGATCGACGGCCATACTAATTGGCGGCCAAACGCTTACATTTGACGTGGGATACACGCTGGGGAGCGCGTGGGTGCAAACACAGGGCGGTGATGTGTACGCGGCCGGGACACTGGGTTCTTACATTCCCACAGGAATCACTCCACGCGCGTTTTCCACCGATGGCACGGGTGGCTACCCTGGGGTCGTAACCTACGGCACAAGATACGATTTTGACGGCAGTGCAAGCGGCGGCACCGGGGAAACGCTTGTCTCCAGCGAAAATTGGCTTGCCAACGCAACGCGAACATCGGTCGATTACTATGATTATTTCTACCGTCGGTACGGCTCCCCCACAACGCCGTCGACATTTGCCAATCTTTTGGCGGTCACCCAGCCCGCATCCAGCGCCACCCCCTACTACGTCGTCGGCGACATGACGACCAGCGGCGATTCTGGTAAAGACCGTATTTCTAAAAACGTCAGGTAAAAACCCTAACTTACTTTTCCTCGCCTGATGGGTCGTTCAAGGCGGGGCTATTTGATAAATAACATATCTCTTGTTCTCAAATAATTGCGTCATCACCAACGCGGGGTTGCAGGTGGACGCCTGCTCGGGCAGGACTTGGTCCACGGCGCCGCGCTTTTTGCGGATGACGAGGTAATCGCCGCGATCGAGGGCGTCGCAGGTTTCGATCATCAGCGCGTCGCGGCCAGTGATGAGTCGCATGGCGCGCGGTTTGTAAAATAGAATCACGCTGTCGGGCGAGGTGTTGGAGTTGATGAAGTTAAACATCTCGGCGGCGATTGGCTCGAAGGGACTGTCGTCGAGTTGACGGGCGTTGGCGAGATTGTCGCTGGCCAGGCTGAAAGAAGTCAGAGCGAAGACGATGACGATGGTGAGCCAAAATCCACGCGTGAGCCAGAGGCCGGCGCGCTGGAAATTTTCGGTCAACGCGAAGGAGGTGGCTAACATTCCGCGCAGGGCGAAGTAGATTAGGAAGGGTAGAAGCGGAAAGATGAATCTGATTCCCTGCCATTCGGGCCAGAGGATGAATAAAACGTAACTGAGTAAAACGTAAATAATGATATGGAAGTCTTCTTTGAAGCGAGTCGCTACGCCGCCGAGAATGAAGGGCAGAAGAATCCCATAGATGACTTGATGGTGCGGGAGTGAGTCGAAGAAGCCGGCGGCGAGGACGAAATAGCCCGAGATGTTGTCGCTCAATTTCTGGACCGTGAGGCTGGTGAGACGCGCGAAATGCGACCCCTCGCCGGAGGGAAAGATGATGAGGCTGGCAACTGTCAGCGCGGCGAAGGTGTAGTGGGGAATCAGCCCGATGGACAGAATCCGCTTCCAGTTAGGTTTGGTGCGGGCTTGGATGTGCAGAAAAATTTGGGAGGCGAAAAGAGTTGCGGGCAGGAGAATCCCGTTGGTGCGGACGAAGTAGGCAAAAAATAGAATGATGCCGAGAAAAATGTTTTTGCGCGGATTGCCGAGGGAGCTGGAAATGCTGATTGTGTCTTCGATGAGCAGGAGTGAGAGAGTTGAGAAAAAGAGGAAGGCGATGTCGGAGGTGATTTGATCGGTTTGGTTTAGCAGGACGGGGCTAAAAGCGAAAACGGCCAGGAGCAGATTTGATTCGAGGGCGGGTAATCGGCGTGCGAGAAATTTATGCAAGACCCACAGAAAGAGCGCGTAAAAAATTAAGTTGATGGATTTGAGACAGAAAATATTAAGCGGACCGCAAACCAGCGTGAACGGCGCAAGCAAAAGTGGAAAGCCCCACGGGTACGCGTCTGGCCCGAAGAAGCGCGTGGACTCGCGCATGCTGAAACTGTTGTGCGCGAGAAAGCCGCTGACGTCGCCTTTCGTGATGCTGACGGCTTGCATGATGTACGCGGCGAAGTCGTCGCCCCAGTCGTGGCCGAGGGTGAGCAGGTTGTAGGCAAGGAGGAGGGAGAGGGCAATGAGGGTGAGGGGAATAATTTTTTTCATGTGGAATGATTTTGCCAGGGATTGCAAGGGCGTTGTTGTTGAAAAAATATTTTTAACACGAAGGACATAAAGTACACAAAGGAAAACCCGCTGAGGGCTTTGAAATATGTGGATAAAAAATTATCCCACCTCCAGCCCGGTGACGCGCGAGAGGATTCGGTGTGCGACCATAACGGGCAGGCTGAGCACGGCGTGGATGACTGTGCTGAGTGCGAAGAGTAAAGCCATGGATTGTAAAAAAGAATTCAGCGGCGGGCCGAGATGGGCCAACATCCACGGGCCGGCGCCGGCGAGCAGAATCAGTGCGAGCAGACCGATGACCCAGAAGCCGAGCGAGGTCCATGCGTGGCGATCGGATGCTGAGGGGAGCATGGTGCTACTGACGGCGAAGGTCAGATAAAACCAAATCGTGAAATCAGGGAGTGAGGGCATGGCGGCAATGCCAGCCCAGAATTGGTCAAATTGCGCGGCTTGCAAAAATCCCAACAGCGATAAAACTTGCAGGTGCGTGATGGATGAATATGCCACGAACAAACTTCCGGCAATCAACGGCGCGGCGCCGATGAGCGAGTCGCGCACGACATCAGAGCGGGCGGTCTCCACGTAGCCGAGGATGAGTCGCCCGTCGGCGGTGGCTTGCGGCAGGACGGAGACTCCGCCGGTTTGCACGCGCAACAGTCGCGCCATCAGGTAGTGACTTAATTCGTGCAGAAAAACGCCCGGGAAAAATAATATTGAGAAGAGTCCGATGGTGATTTGGGGATGGCGTGTGGTGAGCAGGAACACCGACTGAATCTCGCGGTGCAAAAACCGCTGGAGCATGACCAGCGGGATGAGGGTGAGCAGGAGGAAGATGAGGCCGGAGAGCATGGGGTTTAAGAGAAGAGAGAAGAGAGAGAGAATAGTTGGGTGGTCGAGTAGCCGCGTTCTTTGCGGCGTATCGAGACCAGAGACCAGAGAATTAGAGAATTAGAGAATTAGAGAATTAGAGAATTAGAGAATTGCCGCCCTCGTGATGGCGAGGAAGTCTTCGGGTTTGAGGCTTGCGCCGCCGACGAGTGCTCCGTCTATTTCGGGGCTGGCAAAATATTCGGCGGCGTTGGCGGCGGTGACGGATCCGCCGTAGAGCACGCGAATGGACTGGGCTGTGTCCGCGCCGAATAAATCTGTCAGCGCGGGGCGGATGACGTCGCGCACGACGGACTCGGCGTTGTCGCGGGTGGAGGCGCGTCCGGTGCCGATGGCCCAGACGGGTTCGTAGGCGATGACGATGCGCGCGGCGAGGGCGGGGTCGCTGTCCGCGAGGCCGAGGCGCAGTTGTCGCCCGACCCGCTCAGAGGTGCGGCCTGATTCGTATTCGTCGAGAGTCTCGCCGACGCACAGGATGGGGGTTAAGTCAAATTTTTGGGCGGCGCGTAATTTTTTGTTGACGGTCTCATCTGTTTCGCCAAAATAGGCGCGGCGTTCGGAGTGGCCGATGATGACATAGTTGCATAATTCCTTAACCATGTTTGGCGCGACCTGACCGGTGAATGCGCCTTTTTCTTCCCAGTGCATGTCTTGCGCGCCGAGGCCGATGTCGGTGCCGGCCAGTTGCGCTGAAACCGCCAACAGCGCGGGGAAGGGCGGGCAGATGACTTTTTCGACGCCGGTCACGTCGCGTAAATCTGGCGCGAGATGGGCAATCAATTCGCGGGCCTCGGCCACGGTCTTGTTCATCTTCCAATTTCCGGCAACGAGCGGGGTGCGTTTATTCATCAGAGTTTTCCAATTCGGTTGGGGGGTTGGCTGTGATTATATAATACCCACGGTCAAAAAATGCACTTTCCCGCTTTTAAAAAAAGGGCATTTTTTGACCGCGCTGGGTATAGCCGAGGCAAGTCTCAGGGTCTATTAATGGAAGTGCGGGATATTGCAGGCTCTGCGCGCCGCACGAAATAGGTTGCGTTGACGACTTCTCGTTTTCGCAAGTATAATTCGCGAAACTAATTTAGCAGGAGGCTTAAGTAATGGAAACGTATCTTCAATATGGATTAATTCTCGTCTCGGTGGCCCTGATTCTGGGCGTCATCTTGCAGAGCAAGGGCGCCGGACTCGGCGGCCTGACCGGCACCGACACAGGTAGTGTCTTCACGGCGCGCCGCGGTATTGAACGCACCTTGTTTTGGGTGACCATCTTTTTAAGCGTGCTCTTTTTCACGCTGGTCATCATACTGATCGTCCTCGGGCGTTGATTTCATTGCGCCTATCGAAAGGTCGCAGGCGAGGCCGGGGATTCGTCCACCAGCCTGACTTGCGACCTTTTCTTATTGCATATTCATGAGACGTCTTCGCTGGCAATTCCTCGTTGTTGTGGTGACTCTGATTCTGGTTGGGATTTTGCTAACCAGCCAGGACATCGTCGGCGGCCCCCTCGCGCCGCAACCCGCTGAGGGCGGGTCGTACACCGAGGCGCTGGTCGGCTCGATGGGGCGACTCAATCCAATGTTGGATTGGAATAATTCGCCCGACCGCGATGTGAACCGTCTCATTTATAGCGGCGTCATGCGCTTCGACGCGCGCGGCTTTCCCGAGCCAGACCTAGCCGAGTCGTGGGGCGCCACGCCGGAGGGCACCGTCTACAACTTTACGTTGCGCAACAATGCGTTTTGGCATGACGGCCAGCCCGTGACCAGTGACGATGTGCTTTTTACGATTGAGTTGCTCAAGAGTCCCGCGTCGTTTTATCCGCAGGACATTAAAGAGTTGTGGGGGCGAATTCAAGTCAGGCGCATTAACGAAAAAAACTTTCAGCTGACGCTCCCCGAACCCTACGCGCCCTTTCTCGATTACATGACCTTCGGTGTTTTGCCGAAACATTTGCTCGAGTCGATTCCGCCGGAGGGTTTGTTGAACGCCGAGTTCAATGTGCGGCCGGTGGGCAGTGGGCCGTATCGTTTTGATCACCTGCTGGTGAAAGACGGGCAGATTACCGGAGTGGTGCTGGTGCGCTTTGATCAGTATTATTTGCAACGCGGGTTGATTGACCAGGTAATCTATAAATATTATGCCTCGTCTGCCGAGGCGTTGGACGCGTATCAGTCCGGCGAAGTTGCCGGCATCAGCCGCATCACTAGCGATGTGTTGTCGACGGCGCTGGCCGAGCCGGAACTGGCAGTGTATACCAGCCGCATGCCGCAGATGGGCTATGTGCTGTTTAACTTGCAAAACCCCGAAGTTCCGTTTTTGCAGAATGTGAAAATTCGCCGCGCCTTATTGATGGGACTCAACCGTCAGCGTTTGATTGACGCGTTTCTGGGCGGGCAGGCGATTCCCGTTCACGGTCCCATCTTGCCCGGCTCGTGGGCATACTACGATGGTGCCGGAAAAGTGGAATATGACCCCGAGGCCGCGATTGCCATGCTCAAAGCCGAGGGCTACACCTTGCCCGCTGACGGAAGCAACGTGCGCGCCGACAAGGACGGCAGGCCTTTGGAGTTTTCGTTGGCCCACCCCGACGACCCGGTGCACACACAGATGGCGCAGTCGATTCAAAAGAACTGGGCCGACATTGGCGTGAAGCTGAATTTGGTGGCTGTGCCTTATGAGCAGTTGATTCAAAATTATCTTGCGCCGCGCACCTATCAGGCCGCGCTGGTGGAATTGTCACTGAGCCGCACGCCCGACCCCGACCCGTATCCGTTTTGGCACCAGGCCGAGGCCACTGGCGGACAGAACTACTCGCAATGGGACAACCGCACCGCCAGCGAATATCTCGAGCAGGCCCGCGTCAGCTCTGACTTTGGATTGCGCGCGCGACTTTATCGCAATTTTCAAGTGATCTTTGCGCGCGAGCTTCCGTCACTGCCGCTATATGCGCCGGTATATTCTTTTGGCGCGAGTCGATTGGTGAAGGGTGTGCAGATTCCGCCGTTGTTTGACCCGAGTGACCGCTTTAGTTTATTTACACAATGGTATTTGGTCCAGCGCCTGACCATTGAGTCCACGCCGACGCCTGGGCCGTAAATCGTTATCAATAATTTTTTTATGCCACAAGAATCATTGGAGCAATCATGACAGACCCACGACAAAATGCCCTTGAATACGCCCGTCACAACCGCGAACGTTTTTTGGCGGAACTAAAAGAAATTGTTGCCATCCCTTCCATCTCCACGGCGGATGAGCACAAGCCGGATGTAATTCGCGCCGCCGAGTGGATGGCTAGTCACTTGCGCGCACTGGGCATGGACAAGGTCCAAGTCATGCCGACGGGCGGGCATCCCGTCGTCTATGGCGAAACGATGAAGGCCGGCAAAGACGCGGCGACCGTGCTAATTTATGGCCACTACGACGTCCAGCCGCCCGACCCGCTGCACTTATGGGAGAGCGGGCCGTTCAACGCCGTCCAGCGCGGCGATTATTTCTTTGGCCGCGGCACCTCCGATATGAAGGGACAGGTGGTCGCCACGCTCAAAGCGGTGGAGGCCGTTTTGCGCACCAGCGGACTTCCCGTCAACGTGAAGTGGTTGATCGAAGGCGAAGAAGAAATTGGCTCGAAGAATCTCGGCGCATTCATCAAGAAGAACGCGGCCATGTTGAAGGCGGATATTTGCCTGAATCCAGATGCTGGCATGATGGGCGCCGAACTGCCGACCATCACTTACGGTTTGCGCGGACTGGCCTACATGGAACTGCGCGTCTATGGCCCGAGCAAGGATTTACATTCGGGCCTGTACGGCGGAGTCGTCCACAACCCGGCGCAGGCTCTGGCGGAATTAATTGCCGGCATGCACGATAAGAATGGAAAAATTACCTTACCAGGCTTTTACGATAAAGTGCGCAAACTGAGCAAGCGCGAGCGCGAAGAATTTGCGCGTCTGCCCGCCAACAAGAAAACGTATCTTGAACAAACGGGCGTATCGCTGTTGTGGGGCGAACCCGCCTACCTGCCGTCTGAGCGCGTGGGCGCGCGACCGACTCTCGAAATCAACGGCCTGCTCTCGGGCTGGACCGGGCAGGGGAGCAAGACAGTCCTGCCTGCGCATGCGATGGCGAAAATTTCCTGTCGCCTCGTGCCCGATCAAAACCCGGACGAAGTTTACAAACAATTATCCGCGTATCTCAAAGCCAAAGCGCCGAAAGATATTCGTTGGGAATTAATTAAGCTGACCGACTCGGGTTGGGCCATCACCGACGTGAACAGCCCCGGCGTGAAAGCCATGGACGATGCGTTGAAAACTGCCTGGGGCAAACGTCCGCTGTATCGCCGCGAGGGCGGCTCGATTGGCGTGGTCGTGCAGTTGCAAGATTACGCCGGCGTCGAATCGGTGCTGACTGGTTTCGGCCTGCCCGATGACGACATCCACTCGCCGAACGAGCGCATGCATTTGCCGACGTGGTATAAGGGCATCGAGTCGCTGATTCATTTTATTTACAATATGGCGGGATAGAAAAGTAGACAGGTAAACACGTAGACAAGTAGACATGTAAACACGGAGATAGGAAAACGCGCATGGAAGATCGAATCATAAGTTATGGGGGACAGGCCGTCATCGAAGGAGTGATGATGCGCGGGCGCAAGGCGTTTGCCATTGGTATGCGCGCGCCGGATGGCACGATTGCCGTGCATACCGAAAAGCTGGCCAATATTTATAGCTCGCGCATTACGAAGATTCCATTTTTGCGCGGCACGATTTTATTATGGGACGCGCTCGGCTTGGGCATGCGCGCGCTGACCATCTCTGCCAACACCCAAACAGGCGAGGACGAAAAACTCGAAGGCGCGGCTCTTTACGGAACCCTGGGCTTGTCCCTCGCCATCAGCATTGGTCTGTTCTTTTTGTTTCCCGCCGCCATCGGCGGACTCGGCGAGCGCTACCTCGGCTGGGCGTCGTGGCTAAATAATCTCATCGAAGGAGTTGTCAAACTGCTCCTGTTAATTGGCTACATGTGGGGCATCGGATTTATGCCCGAAGTCAAACGTCTCTTTGGCTATCACGGCGCGGAGCACAAGACCATCAATGCCTTCGAGGCCGGCGCTGAGTTGACTCCCGAAGTGGTCGCACAATATCCGATTGAACACGCGCGATGTGGAACCGCCTTCCTGTTGACTCTCGTCCTGCTTTCGATTCTGGTTTTCACCCTGCTCGGCCCGCTTCCGCTCTTTTGGCGGCTCGCCTCGCGAGTACTTTTTATCCCCCTTTTAGCGGGCGTCGCCGTCGAATACATCCGCTGGACGGCGAATCATCTCAACAACCCCATCGTGAAAATTTTGATTAAACCGAATCTTGCCCTGCAATCGTTAACCACACGTGACCCCGACAAGTCCATGCTCGAAGTGGCGATTGCGTCCTTTCAGGCGATGAGAAAGATGGAAGCTGAAATTTAGCATGAGTTGCCGCTAATTGACCCACTTTGGGAATTCAATTATGGGGAGGATACGAACGATCTTTTGGGCGGGGCAGTATAATCCCCGCCCAATGATTTTAATTGCAAGCGTTTTATGGAGGCCAACATGACTCACATCGTAGACCAGGTATCTTTTGGCGCCATCGTGCAGGTGCGTGACCGTCTGCTCGAACAACAGGCGCGCGGACGTAAAGTGTTGCGCATCGAGTCGGGCGACCCGTCGTTTGATATTCCTGTTATTGCCCGCGAAGCCATGGAGAAGGCCTTGCGCGACGGGCACACGCATTACACTGCGTCCACAGGGATTCCTGTTTTGCGCGAGGCTATTTTTAATAAGGTGCGCGCTGAGAATGTACTGGACGTGCCCTCGGTGGATAACGTCATCGTAACCAGCGGGGCGATGAATGCGCTGTACATTATTTTTCGCGCCCTTCTCGAAGCGGGCGACGAGGTCATTTTGCCCGACCCGATGTGGACGGAGATTGCCGAGAACATTCGCCTCGGCGGCGGCACCCCTCGAGGGGTCCGTTTAAGAGCGGAAGGTGGCTACCAATTTGTCGCGGCGGATATTGAGTCCGCGATTACGCCGCGCACGCGGGCTATCTTCGTCAACACGCCGCACAATCCCACTGGCGCGGTGCTGGGACGTGAAGCGCTCGAGTCGATTGCCGCGCTGGCCGAGAAACACAATTTAATTTTAATCAGCGACGAGGCCTATGAGCACGTCATCTTCGATGGACAGAAGCACGTCAGCATTGGCTCCCTGCCCGCCGCGCGCGGACGGACGATTAGCGTATTCTCGCTTTCGAAAACTTATGCAATGAGCGGACTGCGCGTTGGCTACATCGTGGTGACCGACCCGCTGTTGCTGGAGCGCATGAAAAAGCTGGTACGTTGCACGGTGAACGGAGTCAACTCGGTGGCGCAATATGGCGCGGCGGCGGCCATCAACGGTCCGCAAGATGCGACGCGCGCGATGGCGCACGAATATCAGCAACGCCGCGATATTTTATTTTCCGCGCTCGAGGAAGCGCCATACGTGGAGGCCTTTCGGCCCGGCGGCGCATTCTTTTTGTGGGCGCGCATCAAAGAAGATTGGCGCGGCTATGATGGCAAGAGCGATGACTGGTCTATGACCAATTATTTGATTGATAAAGCGGGCATCGGTTCTGCGCCCGGTTCGGCGTTCGGACCCGCTGGGGGCGGGCACATCCGCTTCGCATTTTCGTGCTCCACCGAGCAGGTGACAGAGGCCGCGCGCCTGCTTCCAGATGTTTTGCGTAAAGCATAAAACGTAAAACGCCCTGCTGATGATGATGTCACTTTTCGCCAGCTTTATTCAATCAACGTAATCTGCTAAACCCGCGGATAAAATATTTGTTTCAAGGAGAAAACATTGCGCACAAGAATCAACCCTGCCAATTTCACCAAAACCGTCGGCGCGTATTCACAGGGACTCAAAATAGATTTGGGCCCGCAATTTATGGTGCTGGTCAGCGGCCAGTTGGCCATGGATGCGGATGGCACTCCCGTCGCGCCTGAGGATGTTGGCGCGCAGACGCGCTACATTTTCGAAAATATCAAAACCATTTTGGGTGAAGCGGGCGCGCGGCTGGAAGATGTGGTCAAGGTGCAAATTTTTTTGACTGACATCACGCAATTTCCCAAGGTGTCGGCAGTGCGCAACGAGTACCTAGCCGAGATTAAACCCGTCAGCACGCTGGTGGAGATCAGCCGCACCGTGCGCGAGGGTTGCCATGTTGAGATCGAAGTCATGGCGATTGTTGAAAGTAATTCACCTTAGAGAGCGTTTCTTAAGTCGAATTTTACACAAGAAAAGAGCATTAACCACAGCCCACAGGGTTATAAAGAACACGGAGTCCACAGAGATTTTTAGAAGGCTTTTCTCCGTGATCTCTGTGTTCTCCGTGGTAAAAAGCCTTTAAGAAACAGTTTCTTACGCAGAAAACCGCCAAGTCGCCATGTCGCCAATTTCCACTCTTCTTCAAAAGCCTTTCTTGGCGTTTTTTGTGCTCTGGGCGGTAAAAAAAGGAATTCTTGCGTGGTATCAGTATGTGCACCTTCGCCTGGGGAGGGGATTAACCCCCCTCTCTTCCGAGGACGTGCCGGGGCTGGGCTGGTCATGCCAGTTTCACCTTTCAAAAGACTAACATTATATTAATATGCGATTGCCATTTTCAAGAGTAATTGGTAAAATGGCGCCCGTACAAATGTACTAGTAAATGAATCCCGCAGAAATTTAATTCTGCGAGATGTGTTTAAATAACCTTTTTGGAGAATGTTCATGAACACAAATCAACCGGTCGGAATTAATGCGCGCAAGAGCGGGGGACTTAAAGTCTGGTCCAACTTCTTGACTATTTTTGCAATTTTCGCGGCGATGTTCGCCTCAGCGGTTAACGTGCGCCCGGCCTTTGGCGCGGGCGGATTGACGATTGAGCCAAGCACCTGGAATGTCGTTGGGTTGGATAGTGTCACTGCCCAAATGCTGAGCGGCGATGGCCCCGAGAATTTCCCGGTGGGCGCCAAAGTGTGTAATACAACCGGCTCGATCATGAGCGGGGTCGTTGTCAACTTCCATTGGGAGGACGCTAACGATCCTTACACTGGCGACCCATATATCAACCTGCGCACTTCCCCGGCCAATACCTTGCAAACGATCACTCTGCCGGATATTGCGGTTGGTGGCTGTGAAGATGCTTTCTTCGAAGTGACCGTTACCCGCAATGCAGCCTCGTATGACAAAACACGCGGCTATTATATTGTCGCCGATGAAGGCGGCCCGGAGGCAGTCTCCACCCCGCGCCCTCGCGAGTTGTTGGTTGAGCATCTGGTCTCTCAAAATCGCAACGCAGTCACTTCCGTGAAACTTGGTGTGGACGCGATCGCTCCGGGCGGTACCATGACCCTGATGGAAGGCCAGACCTACTTCATCACTCTCGAAGGTTTTACCGCCACCCAGGGTTATAACCAGTTTGTGGATTTTATCAATTTCCCGAATATTATTTTCCAAATTCTTTCCATTCAAACGAATTACAACATTACCACCCCCTCGATTACAAACCCGCATCCCTACCTGTATGCCGATGCCTGCGGTTGGGAAAACGACCCAAATAACCCGAACTACCGCGACTGCGTTGTCAGCGACGAAAAAGCGGGCGGCGACCCGGTTTCAACTGTATATGAGATCAAGATATTGCCCGGTTCTGCCGGTGGTGAAGGTTTCCTCAATACCCTGTTGTATGATTTCTCCGGCAGCAGTTACCACTATAACGCCGATTATTCCGTAGCGGCCCGCAGATATAAGATCGTTGGCCCCTCCGATGCGACCATTACCAAGAGTTTCAACCCGAAGGCGATCACTTCGGGGGCAAGCTCCACCATGACCATTACCTTGACCAACCCGACGCCTTCCATTATTACTGGCGCAAACTTCAAGGATAACTTTCCGGCGGGAATGACCCTGTTCGATACCGTCACAAGCAATTCCTGCGGTGGGACAATATTGGATTATGGCGGTGGCGCCTTGAATGCGGCTGATACTGGCATTTCCTTCAGCGGCGGATCGATCCCGGCGAACAGCAATTGTAGCCTTACGGTGCATGTCACAGCTATTACAAACGGCGACTATTTCAACACCACAGAAAACCTTTTTATCGATGTTGCCGGCGTCAATACCGATACCCTCAACAATGCCAGCGATACTCTGAAGGTTGGTTCCAATCAGGTTTGTACAAGCGGAACCGCGGCCTGGGTATTCGCTACTGGTTTCAGCACGACATCACCTGTACCATCGACAGATACTTTGCCTGGTACTCCTTCCGCCAAACCGGGAGATGGAATCACCTCTATAGCGTTCAATGTAGCCGGGTCAACTTCTGGGGTGGACAACTGGGGTTCCAATGGGGAT
>VFKQ01000187.1 GCA_009885445.1 Anaerolineaceae bacterium
GCTCGGTCCCCCTCTCCAAATGGGTACATTTGGAGAGGGGTTAGGGGTGGGGTCGCATGTTGTCCTCAACGCCAACCTCGGTTGCGGACACTGCGACGCCTGCCTCACGGGCTGGGACAATCGTTGCGCAAACTGGCATCTGCTCGGCGAAACCGTGCGCGGCACCTATGCAGAATTTGTCTGCGTGCCCGTGCGACAACTTTACAAACTCCCCGACGGATTCGACTTCCACGCCGCCGCGGCCGCCGCGCTGGTTTACCAAACGGCCTGGCATGCCCTCGTCACACGCGGCGAATTGCACGCGGACGAAACCCTGCTCATCATCGGCGCCGGAGGCGGAGTCAACACGGCGGCGATTCAGGTGGCGAAATATTTGGGCGCGCGAGTCATCGTCGTTGGCTCAGACGCGAAAAAATTAGTGCAAGCCGAATCTATCGGCGCAGACATCCTGATTGACCGCTCAAAACACGATGACTGGTCAAAAGAAGTTTTTCTCGCCACAAACAAACGCGGCGCCGACGCAGTGCTGGATAACGTCGGAGCAACTTTCATGCAATCCCTGCGCAGTCTGCGCAAAGGCGGACGCCTGCTCACCGTGGGCAACAGCGCCGCCCCGCGCTTTGAAATTGACAATCGCTACATCTTCGCCAAACATCTTTCGATCATCGGCTCGACAATGAGTCACCTGAAAGATTTCAACACCGTAATGGACCTCGTCGTCGCCGGCAAACTCAAACCTGTGCTTGATAAAACATATCCGCTCAAAGACGCCGCCGCCGCGCAAGAACATTTGTGGCACGGTAGAAATTTCGGCAAGGTCACGCTGGAAGTTTCTTAGTTAGATAGTTAGATAGTTAGATAGTTAGATAGTTAGATAGTTACGCGACGCCATCAATTCTCTAATTCTCTGGTCTCTGGTCTCGATAGGTCGCAAAGAGCGCGGCTACCCTTCGATAAACTCAGGACACCGCTCGACCACCCAGTCTCCAATCTCTAATTCTCATTTACCAATTACCATTTACTACACCCTCAATGACTCCCTCAAGAATTCCCCGCCTCTTCGAAATCACTCTCGTCAGCTTCGTGCTCGGCATTTATCTTTACGCCTCCCTCTCCGCCGCGCACAACTTCGGCCTCGACTGGTTCATCCGCGACGACGCGTATTATTATTTCAAAGTGGCGCAAAATATCACCGAAGGTCACGGCGCGACCTTCGACGGCATCAACGCCACCAACGGCTATCATCCGCTGTGGATGCTGATCAACATTCCCATCTTCGCCCTCGCGCGCATCAACATCATCCTGCCGTTACGAATTTTATTATTCATCAGCGGCATCATCAGCGCGTGGACGGGCGTCCTGCTTTTTCGACTCGCGAAAAAATTCTTATCCGCGCCCGTGGCCATGCTCATCGCTTGTTACTGGTGCTTCGACATCAACATCCACTACAGCGTGACCATGTTCGGCCTCGAAACTGGACTCACCGCCCTCACGTTGACCGCCCTCCTGCTGGCGATTGCGCAACTCGACTCGCACAAACCCCTCTCCTCGCGTCAAGCCTGGACTTTAGGCGGGCTGGCCGTGCTGACACTTTTTAGCCGCCTCGACACCGTCTTCCTCGTCGGCCTCGCCGGCGTGTGGATTCTCTTGCGCGGCAACGCACTACGCTTCTACTTAATGTTCGACATCGCCATCATCGTCACTGCCGCCTTCACCAGCATCATGCTCCGCACCGGCCTGCCCGAATACTTCACCTACGTCCGCGCCGCCGAAGTCCTCGCCGCACTGGGATTAATAATTCAAATCCCCGCGTTTTATTTCCTCGGCCTCTACCATCCCTTTGCGCCCAATTCCCAATTCCCAATTCCCAATTCCCCAGTCTCCAATCACCAGTCGCGGGTTCCTGGTCTCGATACGGCGGAAAATCACCGCCTACTCGACCACCGCAAATTCTCCAATTCTCAAAATCTCAAAATTTTTAGTCTCCAGTCTCTAGTCTTGATTCTCCTCCCCACCCTCCTCGTCGCCCTCGCCATGATCGGCCTCTCGTCCGCCGGCCCGCTAAACGGTCTGCCCCGCAGCGCGTTGCCGCTTTACGCAGGACTCGTCCTCGTCGGCGCGGGAGGAGTCCGCATTCTATCGCGCAGCGCGCACCTCGCATCTCCTATCCCGCATCCCGCATGGCGTGAAGAATTGTCCGGCATCCAAAAAAGATTTTTCAACGAAGGGGTAAAATATTTTTCCGCCATCACCATCGCGCTGACCAGTTACATGCTGCTCAATCGTTGGCTGTTCGACACCTTCACGCCCGTCAGCGGACAGATCAAACGCTGGTGGGGATTCTTGCAAGGCTCGGTGTATGGCAACCCCGTCTCCACGCTGGCAGGATTTCTCGGTCTCGAAAAAGAAGAGGGACTCAACGCGTGGGGCCCCGCGGTTTACAGCCTGCACAATTTGAAAACTTATTTCGGCAAAGATGCCAGCGCGTTGTGGATTGCGCTCATCGTTGTGATTCTTGTTGCGTTGTTAATTTTATTTACCAAACCCAAACGCTCCCTGCGCGCAAGTTTGGGCATGGCCTTGCCGCTTTTATTGGCCGCTTCAATTTTGCAAATGTTTTATTACGTGGGACTCGGTTACGCTGGCACAAAAGATTGGTACTGGGTGACGCAAATGATTCTGCTGGCCCTGCTCGGCGGACTGATTGTTGATTTGGTCACGCGCCCACTGCGCAAATTAAATTGGGGACGCATCGCCGTGTGGCTGGCGATTTTATTTTTATGCGTGCAGGAATACGCGCTACCGTTTGCAAACATCATCACCCAACGCATGACCTATGATGACCGTCGCGCCGGTCAACCCTACCTCGACGCCGCCGCCTTCCTCGAAGCCAACACCGAACCCGGCGCGTTGATCGGCATGACCGGCGGCGGCAACGTCAGCTACTTCATCAATGGCCGCACCATCGTCAACCTCGACGGGCTGATTAACAGCTTCGCCTACTACCAAGCCCTGCGCGCCGGTCACGCCGACGAGTTCCTCACCGCAATGGGCCTCGACTACATCTTCACTAATCCCGGCATCCTCGAAGCCACGCCCTACGCCGCGCAGTTCGACAACAACCTCACCCGCGTTGCCATCTTCGGCGGCAAAGACCTGCTGCGCTTCGCGCCATAAGCGCCTGCGCATTTGGCATTACAATCCAACTATGTCCTCCACATCAAAACGTCCCATCCCTGTAACCACTTTGCTATTGCTGGTGTTATGCCTTGTAATCTGGAATTTGATTCGCGCCATCGCGGCCATCAATAACTGGACTCTACTTAAGGAATTTGCTCCGCGCCCTGGCCCCGTCTACATCTTCATCAGCGCCTCATTCTGGGCTGTAAGCGGGTTCGCCCTCTGGAGAGCTTTACGCCGCCGACAAATCACCAGCGCGCGCAAACCGCTTGCATACCTGCTCGGTTACGCCATGTGGTGGTGGGCAGACAGATTACTCTTTAGCGGCCCGGGCCTGAACTGGCCTTTCAATTTGTCGCTCACGCTTTTACTTTGCGCGTTGACCCTCGCCTTAATTTTCCATCGACACACAAAAGAATACCTTACCCAAAGAGAAACCTATGACCCCAACACCCCTGATTCAAAAACTGCGTGAACGTAAAGCCAAATCGCGTCTCGGCGGCGGCAAGGAGCGCGTCGACACTCACCACAAAAAGGGACGCCTGACCGCCCGCGAACGCCTCGACCTGCTCTTAGACAAAGGCACATTCCGCGAAGTGGACCCGCTCGTCGTGCATCGCACCCGCGACTTCGGCCTCGACCAGCAAATCTATCCCGGAGACTCCGTCGTCACCGGCTGGGGCACCATCGAGGGCCGCCTCGTCTACGTCTATTCACAAGATTTCACCGTGCTGGGCGGCAGTCTCGGTGAAGTTCACGCAGAAAAAATTTGCAAAGTGATGGACATGGCCATGAAGAACGGCGCGCCGATGATCGGCCTGAACGACTCGGGTGGCGCGCGCATTCAAGAGGGCGTCGTCGCGCTGGCCGGCTACTCCAATATCTTTTTACGCAACACACTTTCCAGCGGGGTCATTCCGCAAATCTCCGCCATCATGGGGCCTTGCGCTGGCGGCGCGGTCTACTCTCCGGCGCTGACCGATTTTATTTTCATGGTGCGCAACTCCTCCTACATGTTCGTCACCGGCCCGGATGTGGTCAAGGCCGTCACGCATGAAGAGGTCACCTTTGAGAATCTCGGCGGCGCGAGCGTGCACTCCGAAAAATCCGGCGTGTGCCACGTGGCCGCAGACTCTGAAGCCGATACGCTGTTCCTGATTCGCAAACTGCTCGGCTACCTGCCGCAAAATAATATGGAAGACCCGCCCTTTGTTGAAAGCGGGGACAACCCCCTGCGCATGGATGAGGCCCTCGACCAAATCATTCCCGATGACGCGGGCCGCCCCTACAACATCAAAGACGTCATCACCTCGGTGATGGACAACGGCGCATTTTTTGAGATTCACGAAAACTTCGCCCAGAATATCGTCGTCGGTTTCGCGCGCCTCGGCGGACATTCCGTGGGCATCGTGGCGAATCAGCCCGCAGTGCTGGCCGGCGTGCTGGATATTGACGCCTCCGAAAAAGCCGCGCGCTTCGTACGCGTGTGCGACTCGTTTAATATTCCGATCATCACTTTTGAAGATGTGCCCGGCTTTTTACCCGGCACCATTCAAGAGCACGGTGGCATCATCCGCGCGGGCGCAAAATTGTTGTACGCGTATTGCGAAGCGACCGTGCCCAAGTTAACCGTCATCACGCGCAAAGCGTACGGCGGCGCGTATTGCGTCATGTCGTCCAAGCACATTCGCGGCGACCTGAATCTGGCCTGGCCCACCGCCGAGATCGCCGTCATGGGGCCGGACGGCGCAGTCAACATCGTCTTCCGCAAAGAACTCGAAGCCGCCGCCGACCCGGTCAAGCGCAAAGCGGAACTCGTCGCTGAGTATCGCGAAAAATTTGCGAATCCATACATCGCCGCCGAGCGCGGGTATCTCGACGAAGTCATCGAGCCGCACGAGACTCGTCCGCGCTTGATCAATGCGCTCGAGATGCTCAGTAGTAAACGCGACTCGAACCCGGCCAAGAAGCACGGAAATATTCCGTTGTAATAATATTTTCGTAGGGGCACGGCGGCGCCGTGCCCCTACGACACAACCATTCACCACATCATTGAGGCATCATGGTCAGTAAAGTATTAATCGCCAATCGCGGAGAGATCGCCGTGCGCATCATTCGCGCCTGCCGCGAGTTGGGCATCGAAACAGTGGCCGTCTACTCGGAAGCCGACCGCCGCGCGTTGCACGTGCGCTACGCAGACGAGGCCTATCTGCTCGGCCCGGCGCCCTCGCGCGACTCGTATCTGCGCATGGACAAGATCATGGACATCGCGCGCAAATCAGGCGCGGACGCGATTCATCCGGGCTACGGGTTTTTGGCCGAGCGCGAGGATTTCGCGCAGGCCTGCATGGACGCAGACATTACCTATATCGGCCCGAAGCCCTCCGCCATCGCGGCGATGGGCGATAAGGCCGTGGCGCGCGCCACCGTGATCAAGGCAGGCGTGCCGATCGTGCCGGGCACCGAAGACGTGGGCAACATGACAGACGCTGACTTGCTGGCCGTTGCGCCGAAAATTGGATTCCCTTTATTAATCAAGGCCACTGCGGGTGGCGGAGGAAAAGGTATGCGGGAGGTGCGCTCCCTCGAGGAGATGCCCGCCCTGCTCGCGTCGGCGCGGCGTGAGGCTGAATCCGCTTTCGGCGACGGCAACGTCTATTTAGAGAAACTCCTCTCGGGCGCGCGGCATATCGAATTCCAAATTTTGGCGGATGGCAAGGGCAACGCCATCCACCTCGGCGAACGCGATTGTTCTCTGCAACGCCGCCATCAGAAACTGTTGGAGGAGGCGCCCTCGCCGGCTATGAGTGAGGAGTTGCGCGCGCGCATGGGCGCGGTGGCAGTCAAAGCCGCGCAGGCAGTGCAGTATGAAAACGCGGGCACCATCGAGTTTTTGCTGGATAAGGATGAAAATTTTTTCTTCCTTGAAATGAACACGCGCCTGCAAGTGGAACATCCCATCACCGAGATGGTCACTGGCATTGATATTGTGATGGAGCAAATTCGCATCGCGCGCGGACGCACGCTCAGTTACAAACAGGAAGACATCAAACTAACCGGCACCGCCATTGAGTGCCGCATCAACGCCGAAGACCCGTACAATAATTTCCTGCCTTCCACCGGCGTCATCACGCACAGCATTCTGCCCACCGGCCCGGGCGTGCGCATCGACACGGGTGTGTATCCGGGTTTTGAAGTGACGCCCTACTACGACCCGATGATCGCAAAATTAATTGTGTGGGGCGAAACGCGCGGCCAGGCCATTTTGCGCATGCGCCGCGCGCTCGAAGAATATCGCGTGGTGGGTGTGCATACCAATATCCCCTTTCATCAAAGCCTGATGAATTCGCATCGCTTCATGGGCGGACAATATGACACGCGCTTTGTGGAAGAACGATTCTCAATGGAAGGTCAAGCCGAAGCCAAAGAAGGCTTCCCCGAAATCGCCGTCGCGCTGGCTACGCTGGTGGCGCACCAGCAGACTCAACGGTCCGCGCAGATCGTGCGCCGCGGCGAACGCGACACCAGCAACTGGAAGTGGGTCGGGCGCTGGGAACGCATGCATCGTTGATTCAGTGAATCAGTAATCAGTGACCAGTAATCAGTCAAAGGTGAATGAATGAAATACATAACCACATTGGATGGCAAGGAATACGCAGTGGAGATCATTGACGATCGCCACATCTCGGTGGACGGCAAAGTGCAAACGATTGACTTCGTATCGGTCAGCGGCCAGCCCGTGTACTCGCTGATTATTGACGGCAAGAGCCACGAGGCGTATGTGTATGAAGCCGACGAGGCCATGCAAGTTTTACTGCGCGGACAGCTCTACCACATGACCGTGGAGGACGAGCGCGAGAAGCGCC
>VFKQ01000119.1 GCA_009885445.1 Anaerolineaceae bacterium
ATATTTGCTTGTGTTGGGCAGGGCGTTTAGAAAGGGGGGATTCAGCGCGATGGTTTTTAGGTCGCGTCGATTCAGCGCCGCGAAGGTCGCGAGTGTATCGGTCATGCCTGGGTGGTTGGACAGTGCCAGGAACGCGCCAGCAGGAATATTGTCCGCGCCGAAGACGCGCAACGAGCGGACGTAATGTGGCAACATCTGACGCGCCGCGTTGGGGAGTCCGCTCGTTGGGAGGGACTCGTCAAATTCGACGACTTGCGCGGCGAGAGTCTGCGCGGGGCGCAGAAAAATTTTGCGCAAGAGGCGCGCAAACAGCGGACGTCCCTGCCAGCCGAAGGAGGCGACGAGGTCGTCGAGATTGATTTGGGTGAGCAGTTCAAGATTGGAAGGCAAGGGAATTATTTTGACGTAACGCGACATTTATGTCGCTTGTACAATCTATTTTCACCGCGAAGACCGCGAAGTTTTTTAAGAAACGCGAAGGATTCCCTTCGCGTTTCCCACCTGCAATTGCGTCAGGTGTAATCGCCTTTTCTTTGCGGTGAAAATGCTTAATGAAAAAAACGACATGCGCGGTGTGTTACTCGGCCACCAGCGAAAAATGGAGCGGATAGCCCTCCAGCCCGGCGGCGAAGCGCGCTTTGTTGATGCGTCGTTCGGCCTCGCCCTTTGGCAGGGTTTGCACGAGCGCAGACCCGGTGATGTGCGCGGCGAACATCACATCCGCGGCGTCGGATTGGGCCAGGAAGAAGATGCCCGTCAGCACGTTGACGACAAAATCCATCGGCGTGATGTCGTCGTTGTGGATGATGACGCGCCACAGCGGCTCGAGTTTGGTTTCTTGCTCGGCGTGAATGTCGGGGGTGGTTTTGATCATGAGAAAAGGGAAAAGGGAAAAGAGAAATCTAGACGTAAACCGTGTCCGTTTATTTACCTGTCTACTTGTCTACCTTCTTGCCTCTATTTCAAATTTCATTGGGCTACATTGTACACAAGAAAAAGTGACTGCGGTACACTTGGCCCATGCCCACCATTAAATCAATCCATCACGTGGCTGTCGTCGTGGACGATATGCAGAAGTCCCTTTCGTTTTGGCGCGACGCGCTGGGACTCGAACTGCACGAACTGCGCGACGTGCCGGCGGAACAAGCGCAGGTTGCTTTTTTGCCGCTGGCCGGTACCGAGATCGAACTCGTCCAGCCGACGACGAGCGATTCTGGAATCGCCAAGTATCTCGCCAAACGCGGACAAGGCATGCATCACATCTGTCTGCAAGTAGACGACATCGCCGCCATGCTCGAACAATTGCGCGCACGCGGCGTGCGTCTGATCAATGAGCAAGCGCGTACCGCCGCCGACGGAAAGTTATACGCTTTCGTACATCCCGAGGCCACGGGCGGCGTGTTGGTGGAGTTGTATCAGGTGTAATTCTTTACTGTGAATTTTGAGACGGGTCAAGCTAGAAAATCGTCCCGCCACTATTTCGCTACTCACTACTCACTATTCCCCATTCTCTGTTCTCTTGCCCATGCTCGAAAACATCACCTCCCTCCTGCGCACACAATGCCAGCTCGACCCCTCCAGGCCGACGATTGTTGGCGTATCGGGTGGGCCGGATAGTTTGTGTTTAATGGACGTTCTGCGCAACGCGCGTCACAACATTATTGTGGCGCATTTCAATCACACCTTGCGCGTCGGCGCGGAAGTAGAAGCCGAAGCGGTGGAGGCGCTGGCCAAGCGTTTTGGTTTGCCTTTTATTACGCAAAGCGGCGACGTACGCGCGTTTGCGCATGAAAAAAAATTATCCATCGAAGAAGCGGCGCGCACAATGCGCTACATTTTCCTCTTTCAACAGGCGCGCGCAAATTCTGCGCAGGCCGTGGCGGTGGGTCACACTGCCGACGATCAGGCCGAAACCGTGTTGATGCATTTTCTGCGCGGCGCGGGTCTTAACGGTCTGAAGGGGATGAGTCATCGCATTGTGCTCGACAGCTTCGATGCCGAGATTCCAATTGTGCGGCCTCTGCTGGATACGTGGCGCGAAGAAACACTTTTATATTGCGCCGAGCACGGCCTGCGTCCACATTTTGACCCGAGCAACGACTCGACAAATTTTTTGCGCAACCGTCTGCGGCACCTTTTAATTCCCACGCTCGAAACCTACAACCCGAAATTCCGCGAGGCCGCCTGGCGCACCGCGCAACTTTTACAAGCCGACCTTGCGCTCGTGGATTCCGCCGTGGACTCAGCCTGGACTCAATGTGTATTGACCGAGTCTGACGCGCTGGTCGCCCTCGATGCGGCGCAACTCACCGCGCTTTCGAGCGGGTTACTGCGCCATCTGCTTCGTCGCGCCCTCGAGCGTGTGGCCCGCGCCGCCGACGTGAACTTCGCCACCCTCAACCGCGCCGAAGCCCTCATCCACAATCCCAAGCGTCCCTCGCGCACAGACTTAACTGGCGGTGCGCGCCTGCTCTGCGAAGCGGACCAAATTTATGTCGTCGCGCAAGATGCCGTTTTGCCGTTTGAGCGCTGGCCACAAATACCCGTTGAGGCCGATGTGTTTTCATTGTCGCTTCCGGCGCGCGTGGAGCTTTCGGGCGGCTGGGTCTTCACTGCTGAAAAGTGGAATATCCCCGCGCTGGCCTGGGAACAGATGCAGGAAAACGAAGACCCCTATCAAGTGTGGTTGGACGCGCCCGCGCTGAAAGGGAATCTCAACCTGCGCATCCGCGCCGACGGCGATCGCTTTGAACCGCTCGGCCTCGACGGCCACACGCAAAAGCTGTCCGATTTTTTTACGAATGTAAAATTGCCGCAACGCGCGCGTGATCGCTGGCCGATCTTGTGCGCGGGGGAATTGATTGCATGGGTACCCGGTTTTCAACCGGCGCATCCATTTCGTTTGCAACAGTCATCGCGGCAGATCGTTTATTTCCATTTGATCGCCCCGCAAAAAAAATAGGGAAGGGCAGCTGCCCTTCCCTACACGATGCATCTTATTCCTGCCCGCTCAACTGACGCAACTTCATATGAATCTCGCGCCATTGAATTTTAGAGATGCCCAACTTTTGGCGCACACGGTCTGTTTCCATGCCGCCGTTAAAGTCGCGCAGGGCGGAGGTCCAGCGGCACATGTCGAAGGAGAGATGTTTGTTGAGGCCGGCTTCTTTGCCGATGTCTTCGAGTAAATATTCCAGCCGGCGCGGTGACCATGGAAAGAGTTGGTCTTTGGGCGCGTATTGGGCCAGGTATTCGTGATACGCCTTGACCCATTCTTCGTTCAGTAGAAGTTTGCGCTCTTTGTAGCGATTCGCCGGGGAGGCGTAGCGGATGAAGACCAGCGGCCCGCCTCCGGGCGGGTCCAGCTCGAGGTGGTTGAGTTTAATCCCCAGCAGTTCGCTTTTCTTAACTCCGGTTTGCAGGACGAGGGAGATGAGCGCAAAGTAACGCGCGTCGGGTTTTTCGTTGCGGCGATGTTTGTCGGCGGCTTTGAGCACTGCGTCCATTTCTTCGTCACTCAACACTTGCGGGAGGGGGCTGATGGCCGAGCGTTGCGCCACCGCTTCGGCGGGGTCCACGGCCAGGACGCCGAACTGGTGAATCCAGCGAAACAGCGATTTGACCGAGGTGATGCGCCGCGCCAAAGTTTTGGGGCTACACGGCACGTCGCGCTCTTTTTCGAGCCACAGGAAAAAGCGATTCAGTTCGGCGGTGGTCAGCGCGCCGAGGGCGCGGTCTGCGGGCAGGAAACCGGCTAGCAAGTTCACGTCTGACAAGAATGCCTTAATCGTGTGGGGTGAGCGCCCCTGATCGCGCAGATAAGATTCCCACGATTTGATCGCGGCAGGGAGCAGACTTTGTGTGTTTAATGCGGACTGTGAAGCGGGGGACATGGTGGCCTCTTTCTGGTCTGGTGTTTCTTGCGCATAGTTTAGCGGAGGCAAACTGGAATGTCAATAGCGGAGTTGTCTTGTTTGAGCATGGAAACGCCAACCGTTGCTCATATAGTTGACGGTATAGTGGCCTCAACGATTTGAAAGGTATACAATGGCTCTTCAAAACATTGATCAGATACTCAAGCGAGCAGGCGAACTAACCCCGTCTGAGCGGCTTTTGTTGGCGAGTCGCCTTATTCAAGGCGTGCGCTCCGATTTGCCGTCTCGCAAACTGATTCGCAAATGGCGTGATGTGGCAGGATTATTAACTCACCTTACGCAGATTCCTGTCTTTGCGAGGGCGTACTCGCCCGAAGCAATCTCGCTCACCGAACACGAGATTGCTTCGTCGGGAAATACCCTCCTCGCAAAGACACCTGGACGGTAGAAAAAATTTAGCG
>VFKQ01000109.1 GCA_009885445.1 Anaerolineaceae bacterium
CGCTAAATTTTTTCTACCGTCCAGGTGTCTTTGCGAGGAGGGTATTTCCCGACGAAGCAATCTCGTGTTCGGTGAGCGAGATTGCTTCGGGCGAGTACGCCCTCGCAAAAACAGGAATCTGTGTAAGGTGAGTGATAAAAAAAATAGTTGGCCGACTCGATGGTGCAAGCCTGCCAACTATCCAACCAACCCACTATCCAACCAACCCCAACTTCTTGCCCACTTTCGCAAACGCCTCCAGCCCCTTATCCAAATCCTCGCGGCTGTGCGCGGCGGAGATCATCACGCGGATTCTGGCCTTGCCCTGCGCCACGGTCGGAAAGCCAATGGCCATGGCGAACACGCCCTCGTCAAATAGTTCGCGGCTGAATTGTTGCGCAAGTTTTGCTTCGCCGAGCATGACGGGCGTGATCGGCGTTTCGCTGACGCCAGTGTTGAAGCCGAGCGTTTTCATTTCGGCCTTGAAATATTTACTGTTGGCCCAAAGTTTATCCACGAGCTGAGTCGAATCTTCGAGCAAGTCAATCGCCGCGAGACAAGCCGCCGCGTCGGGCACGCTGACGGCCGAGGAGAATAGGAAGGGCCGTCCGCGTTGACGAAGCCAGTCAATGATCACAGACTTGCCCGCCACGACTCCGCCCACGACGCCGAAAGCCTTCGACATGGTGCCCACTTCAACATCCACTTTGCCGTGCAGGCCGAAATGGTCCACGATGCCGCGCCCGCCGTTGCCGAGCACACCTTCGCCGTGCGCATCGTCCACCATCAGCAAGATGTCATATTTTTTCGCCACTTCGTAGATCGCGGGCAGGGGCGCGATGTCCCCGTCCATGCTGAACACGCCGTCAGTGACAATTAATGCGCGGCGATATTGACTCAGGTTGGTTTTGATTTGCTCTTCCAGAGAACTTACATCGTTGTGCTCGTATGGAATAATCTTCGCGCCCGAGAGTCGCGCGCCATCAATGATGGAGGCGTGATTGAGTCGGTCTGAGAAAATCACATCCTCTTTTCCAACCAGCGCGGGGATCGTCGCCAGATTCGCGGTGAAGCCGCTTTGAAAAGTAATCACAGATTCCACCCCCTTGAACGCGGCCAGTCGTTTTTCCAACTCAACGTGCAGAGTCATCGTCCCCGCAATCGAACGCACGGCGGCGGGGCCGATGCCGAATTCATCCGTCGCTTTTTTGGCGGCCGCCGTCAACGCGGGATGATTGGCCAGCCCAAGATAATTGTTTGAGCAAAAATTCAAAGCGCGTTTGCCGTCCACAATCAGCCAGGCGCCCTGCGGCGAGCCAATGATGCGGATGCGGTTGTACAATCCCTGCGCTTGCAGGCTTTCGAGTTCTTGCTGAATCCAATCGGTGTTAGACATGGGGACTCCGGAGAAAGAGAAGAGAGAATTAGAGAATAGTTATGTGAAGCGTGATGTTGCTGGTGTCTACATTGGCGAGTAATTCACGAATCGTTTTTTTTAAAATGGGATGAACAAAATCGGGAGCGATGTCCATGAGTGGGACTAAAACAAAAGCGCGCTCGTGGAGTCTGGGATGCGGGATAACCAGCGGCGGCGACTCGAGCACGAGGTCGTCATAAAAAAGGATGTCGAGATCGATGAGTCGCGGCCCATAGCGAAAACTCGGCTCGCGCCCGATGCGCGCCTCGGCCTGCTTCAGCGTGCTGAGAAGTTCCTGTGGCCCGAGCGTTGTCGTCGCTTGCGCGGCCATGTTGAGGAACGCTGGTTGATCAGTGTGGCCCCACGGGGGAGTTTCAAAGATTCTCGAAGGCTGAACCCGCTTCAAGTGCGGAGCGAGCGCGGCGAGGGCCGCACGCAGGTTGACGAGTCGGTCTCCAAGATTTGTCCCGAGCGCGATGAAAATTGTATGTTCCATGTGCGCGGCGAATATAACATGATTTTTGAGCATGATAAAATCTTTTGATGAATGCAAATCTTTACGCCCGCTTGCAGGAACATGCGCAAACGAATCCGCGCAAGGCCGCGTTTATTTTTCAGCGCGGCGCGAAGTGGGAAACTTGCGATTTTCAAAAACTATTTTTGCTCAGCGAACAATTTGCCGGCTCGCTCAGCGCACAAAACTTACGCGCCGGTCAACGCGCCATCTTGCTCACCCCGCCCTCGCCCGAATTTTTTGCGCTGGCTTTTGCATTGCTCAAACTTGGCATCGTCGCCATCCTCGTTGACCCAGCCATCGGCCTGCGCCGCGTCACTGCCTGCATCAACGAATGTCAGCCCGAAATTTTTATCGGCAACACACTCACGCACACACTGCGCAATTTTTTTACTTGGGGCACACACACCCTTCAACACAACATTACCATCCGCCAGCTACAAAAATTTACCGATTACCAATTACCTGATCAAAGTCTCCAGTCTCCAGTTTCCAATACCCCGATTCTCCAATCTCCAATTCTCAGTTCTTCTGCCGCCATCATCTACACCAGCGGAAGCACCGGTCTGCCCAAAGGCGCAATTTATTCGCACGAAAATTTTTCTGCACAACTCGAAATGCTCAACACAACCTTCCACATCGGCGCAGACGAAGTTGACCTGCCCGCCTTCCCCGTTTTTGCGCTGATAGATATTTTGCTCGGCGTCACCGCTGTCATCCCCGACATGCGTTTCCCTCCACCTGCCAAAGCGGATGCAAAAAAAATTGTAGACTCGATTCGCCGCTTCAGCGTGACGAACATGTTCGCCTCCCCGATCCTGCTGGACCGTGTAACGGGTTACGCCTCCGCGCAGAGACTCAGCCTCCCCAGCCTCGCGCGCGTCATCACCGCCGGCGCCCCCGCCCCCGTCAGTGTGCTTGAGCGCGCCACAAAACTTTTGCCGCACGCAAAAATTTTCGGCATCTACGGCGCGACAGAGTCCCTGCCGATTGCGGTAATTAACAGCCGCGAGATTCTCGAAGAGACGAGTCAACTCTCGGCGCTGGGTGCAGGCGTGTGCATCGGCAAACCCGTGCAAGGCGCGGACGTGCACATCATCCCAATCTCCGATTCTCCAATTCTCACTTGGGACGCATCCCTCGAACTGCCCGCGAATCAAGTCGGCGAGATCACCGTTAAAGGAAAAGCCGTCACCAAAGAATACGTCGCGCGCGCCGA
>VFKQ01000345.1 GCA_009885445.1 Anaerolineaceae bacterium
CCTCGGTATGCACCAACGTGGACTCGGGCAGGTCACCCTTGGCCTGCAGAACGGGCACATCGTTGAGCGGAATTTCCTGCTTGCGGCTTCGGTCTCTGTGCCAGTTGGCCACCAGGTTATGAGCAATACGATACAACCAAGCTGAAAAAGGGACGCCGCGGTCTGTGTAATTCTGAATGTGATTCATTGCGCGCTGAAAAACGCGCGCAGTCAAATCCTCGGCATCGTGAACATTCCCCGTGCGGTAGTACACGTAATTGAAGATGCGCTCTGTGTAGCGTTCATATAACAGGCCGAACGCGTCACGGTCACCGCCTGAGGCGCGACCGAGCACTTCCTCTTCGTTGTATTCCAATTCCGGCAAGCGAATTAACCTTACCGACGGGGTTTGATAACCATAACCCCGTCGGATTTGAGAAGTTGCACGGAGTATATCACGCGCGCACGATGAGTATAATTTGCGCCCTGCTTTGCGAAAACAATTTTTCCCGCCACCCATTTCCAGCGACGAAATCGAATTTGAAACATACGTGCTATAATTTTCGCTCCTCATAGGAGTCTTATGTCATCCAATGTCATTCGCGTCGTGGGCGCACGAGTACACAATTTAAAAAACATCACCGTCGAAATTCCGCGCGACAAGTTTGTGGTCATCACCGGCCTGTCGGGGTCGGGCAAATCGTCGCTGGCGTTTGACACCATTTTCGCCGAGGGACAGCGCCGCTACGTCGAGTCGCTTTCGGCCTATGCGCGCCAGTTCATCGGCCAGATGGACAAGCCCGACGTGGATTACATTGACGGCCTGTCGCCCGCCGTTTCGATTGACCAAAAATCCACCAGCCACAATCCGCGCTCCACTGTTGGAACCGTCACCGAAATTTATGATTACATGCGTTTGCTTTACGCGCGCATCGGCATTCCGCACTGTCCCATTTGCGGGCGTGAAGTCGTCAAGCAATCGGCGCAGGAAATCGTCGAAGCGGTGGACGCGCTCGCAGATGGAACCCGCATCCTGTTGCTGGCGCCCGTTGTCCGCGGGAAAAAGGGCACGTACCAAAACGTCTTTGAAGAAATCCGCAAGGCGGGCTTTGTCCGCGCGCGCGTGGATGGAGAAATCCATAATCTCGAAGATGACATCACGCTGGATCGCTATAAAATTCACACCATCGAATCGGTGGTAGACCGTCTCGTCATCGCGCATCCCGAAGATAAAGAAGAAAAAAAAGCAAATCGCACGCGGCTTACGGATTCAATCGAGACCGCGTTAAAATTTGGCGATGGGTACGTCACGATTAACCTGATTGATAAAAAAGAAGACCTATCCTTCTCCGAACATCTCGCCTGCCCCGAGCATGGAATATCAATTCCAGAGATCGAACCGCGGACATTTTCATTTAACACACCGCACGGCGCATGTCCGGATTGTCAGGGTCTCGGAACAAAATTGGAGATTGACCCCGACCGCATCATGCCGGACCGCGAGCGGTCACTCAACGAGGGAGCGATCGCCAGTTTGGAATGGGGCCCGCGCGAAGAGGGCGGCTATTACTGGCAGAGTCTCGAAGGCGCGGCGCGCGCATACAAAATTGATTTGGATGCGCCGGTTAAAGATTTAAGCAAAGAACAATTGAAAATTGTTTTATACGGCACGCAGGGCGAGGAAGTGAAGCAGGTGTATCGCAATCAAAAAGGCAGTGAGTTTAAATTCACACGCGCCTTCGAAGGCGTGATCACCAATCTCGAACGGCGCTACCGCGAAACGCAATCCGATTGGATGCGCGCGAAAATCAGCGAGTTCATGTCGAACAAGCCCTGCCCCACTTGTAAAGGAAAGCGCCTGCGCCCCGAAGCCATCGCCGTCACTGTGGACAATGCCAACATTATTGATGTCACTGGCTGGCCGGTGATTCGCACGCTCGAGTGGGCACAGAAACTCGGCAAGAAATTAAATACACGCCAGCGCGCGATCTCTGAACGAATTTTGAAAGAAGTTGTTGAGCGATTAAATTTCCTGGTCAACGTGGGACTCGACTATCTGACTTTGAATCGCTCCGCGGCGAGTCTCTCGGGCGGAGAAGCCCAGCGCATCCGACTCGCGACCCAAGTGGGTTCGCGCCTCGTCGGCGTGCTCTACGTTTTGGACGAACCCTCCATCGGACTGCATCCGCGCGACAACAACCGTCTGCTCGACACGTTGAAGGGCCTGCGCGATTTGGGCAACACTGTCCTCGTCGTCGAGCACGACGACGAAACCATCCGCACCG
>VFKQ01000402.1 GCA_009885445.1 Anaerolineaceae bacterium
GTTGAGGACAACATGTACCCCACCCCTAACCCCTCTCCAAATGTACCCATTTGGAGAGGGGGACCGAGCGCGGCAATCTCACCCGCACCGTCGGCGCCGTTGATGTGGGGGAGGTCGAGTTTGAGGCCGGGCCAGCCGTTGCGCACCATGACGTCCATGCGGTTGAGGGCGGCGGCGCGGATGCGCACGAGCGCTTCGCCGGCTTTGGGTTCAGGCGCGGGGAAGTCAGTGTATTCGAGGACGTCGGGTCCGCCGTGATGGTGGAAGAGGGTGGCTTTCAAGTTAGTTAGATAGTTGGTTAGTTAGAAAGTTTGATAGTTAAGTAGTTCAATAGTTTAAGAATTATGCGATTGCGGAATCCTTGTCTACCTGTCTACTTCTTCTGCACGTCATCGAGCGCGGGCGACTCAAGTCGCCACTACATTTGCGAAGCCGATACTTCGACAGGCTCAGCACATCGCCTTCGTCGGCTGGAGATTAGTCCGCGAAGGCGGACTTCGCAGTGGTTGGTGCGATTTCAATCGCCCAACTTCTTCCGCGCAATAAACGTCATCGAGCCGTTGTCGCTGTAGATGCTGATTTTGTTGAGCAGGTTTAGGAGCGGAGTCCACAATTTGTTGGAGTTGGAAGTTAGGCGAAACAATCTGCGGAAGAGAAATCCCAGCGTGGCGTATTGACCGGCGCGGTTGATTTCGAGAATGTCCCAATCTTTTTCGAGCGCGCGGCGCACGGTTTTGGGCGACCAGTAGAAAACGTGCTCGGGCAATTTAAATGAAACCCAGCCGCGGCCCGAGATGCGCGCCAAGAGACTCGACGGGTCAGGCGTGGTCATGGCGATGAGTCCACCGGGCTTAAGCACGCGGCGAATGTGCTCCAGCCATTCGAGCGGACGATAGATGTGCTCGAAGGTATCGAAGGCCACAACGAGGTCGAAAGACTCGGCGGGATAGTTTGCGGTTTCGATCAAGCCAAGTTTGACTCGCTCGCCAAATTTTTCTTGCGCCACTTTCACAATGTATTCGGAGGGGTCGAGTCCATGTACGTCGTAGCCTTTTGCTTGCGCGGCTTCGAGGAAGAAGCCGGGGCCGCAACCGATGTCTAATGCGCGGCCTGGAGTTTGATATTTCATTACTTGCTCGAGTCGCTTTGTAAATGTCTTGACCCAGTTTGGGCGCAGTTCGAGATATTCGTCGTAGCCCTGACCGGCGACATTGGAAACGTAATAGGCTTGGTCCATGTAAAGTTTCATGATCGCCTTCTCGGTCAGGCGCGGCGAGAGGAAAACGAGTCCGCAGTTGCGACAGGCGACGACGCGGAAGGGGTCGAAGTTGTAGCGCAGATTCGTTCCGGGCGCGGATCCGCAAATTGGACAGCTGACCACTTCGAGCGCGGAGAAGATGCGGGAGGTTGTCATTTGCGGTGAATCCCTGAAAGGCCGTCGCGGTCGCGGTGGCGGAATGCGTCCATGACAATCCGATTAAGTTGAATGAGTGAAAGAATCACGAAGAGCGCTCCGATGAAAAGGATGAGCCAGTCGCGCAGGACGGGCGGCAGGAATTGTAGCAGGAGCACGCGAACGATGTTGCTGAACGGCGGACGGAGCACGGCGGGCGTGATGAGTTTTGCAACGCCGATGCCGCTGAGAAAAACGCCGAGCACGAAAAGCGCCATCCATGTTTGCGCGCGCAGGCCCGGGTTGAGCCAACTTAAAAATGAAGCGCGATAATAAATTGCGAGCGTGTCGATGAACGTGCCGACGACGCTGGAGAGATTCATGCGCCCGAGGCGGCCCACGCGCCGATACGCGATTTCAACGGGTTGCTCGACGATGCGATATCCGAAGCGCGAGGCGGCCACGAGCAGTTCAATGTCAAATGCGAAGCGACGCGCGGCGACGCGCGGAATCGAGTCTGCTAAAACTTCGCGGCGAAAAAGTTTGATGCCGGTTTGGGTGTCGGTGATGGTGAGGCCAAATAAAAATGCGACCATGCTTCGATAGCCGCGACTCATCAAACGGCGCAAAGGTGGAAATTGATTGGCTTGCAAATCTTTTACACCGGCGACGACGTCCGCGTTTTCTTTGCGCATGACATCCATGAGTTGTAATAAATTTTCGGGCGCGATCTCCAAGTCTGAATCGAGGAAGGCGACCAGCGCGCCGCTTGCGAATCCAAACCCGTGAAAGAGACTCGCGCCCTTGCCGCGATTTTGTTCCTGATGCACGGCGCGCACGGGCAGGCCATCTGCGGCGGCGCGTTCGCTTTCGCTGAAGGTGTTGTCGCGTGAGCCGTCATCTACGACGATGATCTCGAAGCGCAGACTTTTAAGCGCCGCGCAGACGCGTTCAAGATTCGCGTAAATGTGCGCGCCTTCATTGTAGGCGGGCATGATGACTGAAAGGTCGGGCATGGAGGTTTGCGTGGGCAGAGTCATTCAGCGATTCTATTTTTTGCGCGCGGATAATTTTTTGGTTTGCGCAACGCGCCTGGGTTTTTTTGTGGGCGCAGGTTGGATGGCTGGCGCGGGGTCAACGACAGGGTTGTTGGGTTGTGGAAAATTAATGCGCAGTCGAAATTCCAATTCGATGCCGGAGAAGTGAACTTGTTTTTCGTGTTGACTTGTCTCGGCGCTTAATGGGCGCGCTGAGAGAGTTGTCGCTTGCAGGGCGCTGAGCGGAATTTTTCTTAAATTGTAGAAAGCAATAATGAGCATGAGCAACAGGCAGGCGAGAATTAGGCTGTGCGCGGGCGAGGCCCACAGGTCACGCAGGCCGTGGGCGAGGCTCAAGTCTACGCGCGTGTTGACGGGGATGTTGGCCGCCAGATAGCCGAGGGTCTCGCCTTTTTGGTTGGTGAGAACTTGCATTTTTGTTTCAGGAAGAAGTGTGCTGAGTTGCAGGGCGGTTTGCTCACCGCCATTTTCAGCGTTGACGAAGATCAGATAGTATTGTCCGCGCAGGGTGTCGGGGAGGGTGGTGATGTCGAAGCGCGGCATGGCCAGAATGGTGTGGCCGGTTAACAGAACACGCGACTGATATGTGGCGTCGTGCGCGACGGGGTTTTCGTCCAGGAAGATGAGGGTGGAGGGGACGCTGACGTTGCGCGCAATCCATGAGGCAGTGTAATCGTAACTGCGCGGGTGTTGCGCAGGCATCTTCACAAAGTAAGTCGAAAGGCCCAGCGTGGCGATAATCAATGTAGTGAGCACCAACATCAGCGCTTGCGCCAATTTGAAGCGCGCGGCGAGCAGTGGAATCTCTTTGATCAAAAGTTCGATGAGGAGCACGAGGCCGAGAGCAGAGAACAGAGCCAGGATTGGAATCAGCGCGACTGAATGGGTGGGGCGCGGCGGGAAGGCGGCCAGCGTGCTCAGGCCGATTAGCCCGAGCCAGAACCAGGCGCTTAAGATGAAATTCCCCGCCTTGCGCAATTTGGCCAGCATGGCGCTCAAGCCGACAATGAAAAATAATAAAGTGCCCGGCCCCAGCAAGCCGGTGGACATGAAGTGATCTTTGTATAACGTGCCGTCAAAAAATATTACGATGGAGCGCAGGATTCCGCGCACCCATAAGATGCCGTAAAGGCGCGGTTCGTAAAACGCTTCGATGGGATGTTCGGCTAGTCCAAAGTTCCAGCGTGGCAATTCATTAATGGTCGCATCGCCGAAAATGGCGCGCCCGTAAAAGCCGCTGATGAAGCTGGTCTCGGCGATTTTGTAGTACATCGAATGCTCTGTTTCGCTACTGAAGCCATAGACGATGCGCGGCAGTGCCATGGCCCCAAAAGCGGCCAGCACAGTTAAAATTATAGGTAAAGTTTTGCGCAACGGAATTTTGGCAACGATGGGCAATGCAATCAAGGTGACGACAATGATGACCAGCCCGAGCCAGGCGGCAAAGTAAGTGTAGTAGCCCAGTCCCGCGCTCAGGCCGGCCAGCCACCAATAAAAATAACTGCCGCGACGCAGGGCAATGACCATGAAATAAATGGCCAGCACCACCGGGAAGAGCGCCTGCGAATTGTTGTAGCCGAGGCGCGCAAAAGTTAAATAGTAGGGGTTGACCATCATCAGCACACAGGCCAGTACGGCCACGCGGCGGTCGAAGAGTTCGCGCGCTAAAAGGTAGAGCGGGAAGATCGTCGCCGACCCGGCCAGGACGGAGGCGAAGCGCCAGCCCCACAGGTCAACGCCGGCCCAGCGGGCAATCCATGCTTGAAAGATGGAGCTGGCAATCGGGAAGGAGTACACGCCGAAATCGAAAAACGCGGGACGATATTCGTGGATGGCGATGGCGCGAGTCAATTCCCAGAATGCGCCTTCGTCGGGGATGAGCCAGGGGGCCAGGTCGCGTAACAAAAATGCGCCGCTGGCGATGGCCGCGCAAAAAAGCAGAAGCATAAACAGCCAGTCTGTCCAGTGGATGTGCAGAGGCAGGTCGCTGGCGTTGTCGCGTTCGCGTTTCCAAAATAATAATGTAACGGTCAAAATGGGAATCAACCAAAAGGCGATGCTGATGGATGCGTAAGCGTGTTGGGATAGTTGCAACAAAAGTAATCCAAACAAGGCCAGCGCGCCGAGCAGGCGCGGCAGTACATACTTCCATTGGATGGCGGGCAGTTCTGGCAGACGCGTGGTTAATTCAAATTTTTCCCAATCGCTTAAATCAATCGCCTTGATGAAAACCCAGGCGCCAATCAAAATGGCTGGCAGACCCAGCAACACATTGGGCAGGTTAATGATTTCGATATGAAATAAAGAATTTAAGTTATTAGAGAAAGCCAGGAACGCCGGCATTATCAGAATTGGTTCTGGCTCCTGCATGGCGTGAATGCCAAGCAGAACAGCAATGATTCCCGCCGTGAGCCAGAAAGATTTTGTTGGCTGTGTTGGGGTCGCACTATTCATGAAAGCCCTGCGTTCAGCGACATTACCTTAACCCCAGTTCGGCGCGGCTGATGACGAGACGTTGAATCTCGCTGGTGCCCTCATAAATTTCTGTAATCTTTGCGTCGCGGAAATAACGCTCCAGCGGAAGTTCGCGGCTATAGCCCAGGCCGCCATGAATTTGTACTGCGGCATGCGCGCAAAACATGGCCGTCTCGGAGGCAAATAATTTTGCGATGGAGGCTTGCAAGCTGAAACGCTCGCCACTTTCTTTGGCGAGGTCTTTGGCCATGGCCGCGTTGTAAAGTAGCAGACGCGAGGCTTCGATGCGCGTCTTCATGTCTGCGATTTTAAATCCGATGCCTTGAAACTCGCCGATTTTTTGACCGAACGCTTCGCGCTCACGGGCGTAGACGACGCTGGCCTCATAGGCCGCTTCGGCAATCCCGAGCGCTTGCGCCCCAATGCCGATTCGGCCCACGTCCAAAACGGTCATAGCGATTCTGAATCCTTCGCCCTGCGCCCCGAGTCTGTTCGCGGCGGGCACTCTGCAATCTTCGAAAATTAATTCACTGGTGGCTGAAGCGCGGATGCCGAGCTTTGATTCTTTTTTGCCGCGCGTCAGGCCGGGCGTCTTGCCGTCCACGAGGAAGGCGCTGATGCCTTTGGCTTTTTTCTCAAGGTCGGTCATCATGAAGACGACGAAGTAATCCGCGACAGGTCCGCTGGTGACCCAGGATTTGCGTCCGTTGAGAACATAAAAATCTCCGTCGCGCGTGGCGCGGCTTTTCATGTTTGAAGCGTCGGAACCCGACATGGGTTCGGTCAACGAATATGCGCCGATGGCCTTGCCCGTTGCAATCGGACGCACAAATTTTTCTTTTTGTTCATCCGTGCCGAAAGTGAGGATGCCGTGACAGTACAGTGAATTATTAACCGACATGACCACGCCATGCGCCGCGTCCGCTTTGCAGATTTCGGTGAGAGCCAGCACGTAGGACATTGTGTCCATGCCCGCGCCGCCATATTTTTCGGGCACTTGCAGTCCCATGAAGCCGAGCGCGCCCATTTTGCGAATCGTCTCAAGCGGAAATTCTCCGCTTTCATCGAATTGCGCCGCGATGGGGGCAATCTCTTTTTGGGCAAAATCGCGGGCCGTGTCGCGAATCATTTTGTGTTCGTCGTTGAGGGGGAAAAGGGCGCTGTCTGCCATCCAAACTCCTGAGGTTGATTTGTTTTGAAATTATACCGCTGATGAAAGCCCGGCCAGTTGCTTTGCGGTCAATTATTTGATTGACTGGCCTTGTTGAACCTTGCTATAATCTGCATATTCACGGCGGTAACAAATCCATAATCGGCCGTGTCAATTGCGCTAGACTGGTGTTAAGTTATCCATACTCGAAAGGAGGTGCTTGTCCAAGAAGGCAAATATCTTATAAAAGGCTCTGACCAAATCCCCCAAACTATTAATTTACCCAAGGAGAGAGAATGAAATCCAAATTTAGCTATACACTGGCGTCCATGCTTGTTCTCGCCAGTCTCGTACTGACGGCGTGCGGAGGCGGCGGAGGCGGCGCTGGCCCACTACAGAAGATTGGCGCGGGCGAAGGCGAAGTATCCATCGTCGCGTGGGCTGGTTACATTGAGCGCGGCGAAACCGACCCGGCCTACGACTGGGTCACCGAGTTCGAAGCAACGACCAGTTGCAAGGTTACAGTGAAGACCGCCGCGACCTCTGATGAAATGGTCACGCTAATGAATGAAGGCGGATTTGACCTCGTCACCGCATCTGGCGACGCGTCGAATCGTTTGATCGCTTCGGGCAAGGTGCAGGAAATTAACATCGCTTTGATCCCCTCCTGGGACACCGTTGATGAGCGCCTCAAGGAAGCTCCGTGGCAATTTGTGGACGGCAAGCATTACGGCACGCCCTATGTGTGGGGGCCGAACGTGCTCATGTACAACACCGATGTTTTCCCCGAAGCCCCAACCTCCTGGGATGTGACTTTTGTGGAAATGACTTTGCCCGATGGCGAGTCCAACTCGGGCCGCGTTCAAGCCTATGATGGTCCAATCTATCTTGCGGATGCCGCGCTGTACCTCAAGCATCACAATCCTGAACTAGGCATTGACAATCCCTACGACCTGACTCAGGCGCAGTTTGATGCAGTGGTGGCCTTGCTCACCGCCCAACGCCCGTTGATCAGCCGCTACTGGCACGATGCCTACGTTCAGATGGATGACTTCAAGAATGAAGGTGTGGTTGCCTCTGGCTCCTGGCCCTTCCAGGTAGCCTACACCGAGGTGCCCGTTGCCTCTACCGTGCCCGTTGAAGGCGCCACGGGTTGGTCCGACACCACCATGTTGCACGTGGATTCGGCGCACCCGAATTGCGCCTACATGTGGATGGAGTGGTCGCTCAACCCGAAAGTCCAGGGTGACGTGGCCTCGTGGTTTGGCGCGGTTCCCGCCGTCCTCGCGGCCTGCACCGGCAACGAACTGTTGACCGATGAAGGTTGCGCTACCAACGGCCTCGATGACTTCGATAAGATCTGGTTCTGGCGCACTCCCACCGCCGCGTGCTCCACTGGCGCTGGCGATTGTGTCCCGTACAGCAAATGGGTCGAAGCCTACATCGCGATCATCAGCCAGTAAGTCCGGTCTGAATTTTGTCTGGGCAGGGCTTTGGCCCTGCCCAGACGTTTTGGAAAGTGAAACCTGCATGACCAATCCTGCCATTCAATTTGAAAAAATCAGCCGCCACTTTGGCGACGTCAAAGCCGTGGACGAAGTGGATCTTGAGATTCGCGACGGCGAATTTTTTTCGATGCTGGGGCCGTCAGGCTCGGGCAAGACCACCTGTCTGCGTATGATCGCCGGCTTTGATCGTCCAACTTCTGGCAGGATTTTATTATATGGGCAGGATGTGTCAGACCTTCCACCCTTTCAGCGAGATGTGAATACCGTTTTTCAGGATTACGCGTTGTTTCCGCACATGACGATTGAAGGAAATATCGGCTATGGCTTGATGATTAAAAAGGTTCCAGTTTCTGAACGAAAGAGACAGGTGGACGAAATGTTGGACCTCGTTCAATTGCCCGGCTTCCATTGGCGCAAGCCCTCTCAATTGTCTGGTGGGCAACGTCAACGCGTGGCGCTGGCGCGCGCGCTGATCAATCATCCCAAAGTATTATTATTGGACGAACCGCTTGGCGCACTAGACCTGAAACTGCGTCAGCAAATGCAAGTTGAACTGAAAGCTATTCAGAAGAAAGTTGGCATCACGTTTATCTTTGTCACGCATGACCAGGAAGAAGCCCTAACCATGAGCGACCGCATCGCGGTATTCCGCGACGGGAAAATCGAACAGATTGGGACGCCCGCCGAAATTTACGAACGACCCGCGACAACATTCGTGGCGGGGTTTGTGGGCACCTCCAATTTAATCAGCGGCGAGACCGCAAAACGTATCACAGGCGATGCACGCATGTTTTCTGTACGACCGGAAAAAATTCATCTGGCTACGGCGAACGAAAAAATCCCCGCAGAGATGTACTCGGCGGACGGGGTGGTGCGCGAAGTGATCTACCTCGGCCTTTACACTCGTTACATGGTTGAACTGGATGGCGGCGAGACTCTGGTGGTCATCGAGCAAAACTTGAAGAGCACCTCGATGGACGTGCTCAAAGCCAAAGACCAGCCCACTCGATTGCTGTGGAGCAAAGACCACATCAATCACCTCGGAGCATAAGATGCTGACCAGAATTTCGACATATTTCTACCGGCGTCCGAATCTTTCGCTCGCTTTGCTTTTGGGATTACCTCTGCTGTATATGTTCGTGGTATATCTCGGCTCGCTTTTCGCGCTACTCTTAAACAGTTTCTATTATTTAGAGGAATTCACAGGCCTGGTTGTGCGCGAATTTACATTGCGAACCTATGTCACTGTGTTTTCACCGACAAACCTGGGTATCTTTGGCCGCACCGCCGGCATGGCCGCCGCAGTCACAATTGCCGACGCGCTGATCGCTTTTCCGCTGGCCTACTACATCGCTAAATTTGCTTCGCGCCGCGCGCGCACCTGGTTGTATATCGCGGTCACTGTTCCGCTATGGTCCAGTTATCTGGTGCGCGTTTATTCGTGGAAATTAATTCTGGCCAAGGAGGGCATCCTCTCCTGGTTTATCAATCTCTTCCACATGAATTTTTTGTTGGACTGGTTGCTTTCTTTACCTGAGATTGGCGGATCATCCCTCTCCCTTTCGCCCATCGGGATGTTCATCGCCTTCTGTTATATCTGGCTCCCCTACATGATCGTCCCGATTCAAACCGCCCTCGAGCGGGTTCCCAAATCCCTGATCGAGGCCTCCGGTGATCTGGGGGCCAGCGCCTCGCAAACTTTCCGCAAAGTGATTCTTCCGCTGGCTTACCCGGGTGTGATCGCCGGCTCAATCTTCACTTTTTCACTTACGCTAGGTGACTTTATCGTTCCGCAATCCCTGGGCAACTCGCGCTTCTTTATCGGGCAGGCGGTTTATTCGCATCAAGGCACATCTGGGAATATCCCGCTTGCCGCCGCGCTGACGATGGGGCCTGTTGTCATCATGATCATCTATCTGCTTTTGGCGCGCAAGACAGGAGCCTTCGATGCCCTCTAAATATTCGGCTGAAAAAGCATCCCTGGGTCTGCGACTGGGCGCCCTTGGCACGTTGCTCTTTTTGTACGTGCCGATTCTGATTATCTTCCTTTACGCCTTCACCACTGATGAAAAGACGTTCAGCTTCCCCCTTCCGGGCCTGACCACAAAATGGTTCGGCGTAGCCCTCGGCCGCGCAGACCTGTGGTCCGCGCTAACGTTGTCCTTGCAGATTGCGTTGATTGCCACAGCCTCGGCCCTCATCCTTGGAACGCTTGCGGCCGCGGCTGTTTATCGAAGCAACTTCTTCGGCAAAGATGCCATCTCCCTCTTGCTCATCCTGCCCATTGCCCTGCCGGGCATCGTCACAGGTATTGCCCTGCGCTCGGCAATCGGCTCGCTTGACATTCCGTTTTCCTATTGGACCATCGTCATCGGACATGCCACGTTTTGTATCGTGGTCGTCTACAACAATGTACTGGCCCGCTTTAGGCGCATGCAAGGTTCGCAAGTCGAAGCCTCCATGGACCTCGGCGCAAACTCCTTCCAGACCTTTCGTTATGTCGTGCTACCCAATATTGCCACGGCCCTGCTCGCTGGTGGAATGCTCGCCTTCGCCCTTTCCTTCGATGAAGTCATCGTCACCACCTTCACGGCCGGCCAACAAACCACTTTGCCGATTTGGATTTTCTCCCAACTCACCCGTCCGCGTGACCGGCCTGTGACCAACGTGGTGGCTATGTTCGTGATTCTGATTACCTTCCTGCCCATCTTCTTTGCGCAAAAAATTTCCGCCGAAGCCTCCGACACCGAAGGGGACAAGTAGGATGCTCGGCGCGCTGAACGCTTTCAATTAATTATGGTCTCCTCCAACACATTGCGCTTTGACGCGCGCATCGTCACCATCACCATCGTCAGCACCCTGCTCATCATGCTGGATCGTTATCACGACTTTTTATCACCCCCGGAAAAAGACAGCGTTATCTTCTATCTCGTCATTCCGCTCTTAATCGTCGTTATCTTCTTTCGCGAATCACCACGTAACTACGGCTTCAGTCTCGGTGACTGGCGCGCCGGAATTCCGCTGACCTTTGGCGCGCTACTCTTTTTGACCCCCATCATTTATTATGCCGCGCGCTCACCCGAGATGGCAAAGTATTATGCGCCATACGCGCCCGGCCTGCCGTGGAATACTTTCCTCGACCTCATCGGTTGGGAGTTTATGTTTCGCGGCTGGATTCTTTTTGGGTATGCGCGCAAATTCGGCCCCGACGCGCTGTGGTTACAGGCTGTTCCGTTTGCGTTGGCGCATCTTGGCAAGCCCGAGCTTGAAACGCTCACCACCATCTTTGGCGGTTTTGCTTTTGGCTGGTTGGCCTGGCGCACACGCTCGTTCATCTATCCATTTTTAATTCACTGGTACATTGCCAGCCTCACCATCCTGATCGCCACGAGGCCTCTTGTCTGAAATTATTTTTCGTCCCGCAACTGAAAGCGACGCCGACGATATCAAGGCCCTCATCCACCTCGTGCGGATTAATCCCATGAACCTCGACTGGCAGCGCTTCCTCATCGCCTCTCACGCGGACCGTGGGCCGGTTGCCTGCGCCCAGATCAAGCCGCACGCTGACGGGACGAGCGAATTCGCCTCGCTGGCCGTCCACCCCGATTTCCGCGGGCAGGGCTTGGCGCGCCAACTGATGGAGCAGATTCTGCTCACCGCCCCGCGTCCGCTGTATCTGACTTGCATCTCTCACCTCGAACCGCTCTACAATAAATTTGGATTCCGCGCCCTGGCCAAAGAAGAGTTGACACCTTATTTTCGCCGCGTGCAAATTTTTGCCAGCACCATGTTGCATCTCTTCGCCGACGGCGAGTCTTTGCTGGTCATGCGCCTTGATGTTTAATGCTAGCCTACGAGAGCGCTTCTTAATTCTTATTCGTACGCGGATTGAACGGATTATACGGACGCTTCGCGCACGGATTTTTTTAATGCTTTTTCCGTGCAACTCCGTCAAATCGGTGTAATCCGTGTACTTATGAAACAGCATCTAACTTAAAATGAAGATGAGTAAGGAGTCTTCCTAATTCGCAATTTGGACTAAAATGGATATTATGGAAAGCACAAAACAAGACCTGCTCAAAACTTTTTACCCCACCTTTATTGGCGTGCTGATTGGACTCCTGCTCGGCGGCTTGTTGTGGATTGTCGTGCGCTCGCCGCGCGGGAACACCGTCAGCTTGTTGCCGCCTCCTACGCCCGCGCCGCTCGTGGTGGACGTGGCCGGGGCGGTGCCGCGCCCGGGTGTATACGAGCTGGCTCCGGGCAGTCGCATCAAAGATGCGCTTGAAATGGCCGGTGGCTTCCTGGCTCAGGCCGATAAATCCACACTCAACCTCGCTGAGCCATTACAAGATGGGCAAAAATTAGATGTCCCCTTTATTGCTGGCTTCGAGCCGACTCCGATTGCGGTCTTGAGCGTGGGCAATTCTGATGGGAATGGCGGTAGCCGAATTGCAAACCCTGAGAGCTTGATTAACATCAATACCGCCACGGTTGAGGAGTTGGATGCTTTGCCGGGCATCGGCCCTGCGCTCGCGCAGCGCATCATTGATTATCGTGACACCTTTGGCCTTTTCTTCGCCATCGAAGATATTATGCTCGTAGACGGCATTGGCGAAGCGACGTTTGAGGAAATCAAGGACTTGATCATTACCGGTTTTGAAGAGTAGTGAGTTTCCTGGTTAAATGAGTCGACCTACATTAAAAGTGACAGTCACCTTCAAGGTGACTGTCACTTTTTTAAATCGTAGTAACGACTTTAGTCGTTGCCTTTTTTACGCCAGCACCTGCCGCGCAATGACGGTGCGCAAAATATCATTCGTGCCCTCGCCGATGGACATCAGCCGCGCGTCGCGGTAGTAGCGCTCCACGGGGAAGTCGCGGCTGTAGCCATAGCCGCCGTGAATTTGAATCGCGTTGTAACACACGCGCTCCGCCGCCTCAGACGCGCTGATCTTTGCCATGGCGGCCTCTTTGGTAAATGGACGTTTCTGTTCCTTCAACCACGCGGCGCTATAAATCATGTAACGCGCCTGGCGCAAATCTGTAGCCATGTCGGCTAGTTTTAATTGCACGGCTTGAAAATCCGCGATGCGCTGACCGAAAGCTTGTCGTTCTTTTGAATATGCAATCGCGGCCTCGAACGCGGCTTGACCCAGCCCGAGCGCGACAGCGCCGATGGCGATGCGTCCGCCGTCGAGGGTGGCCAGCGTTTGGTGCAGTCCGCGCCCCTCTTCGCCGATGAGATTGCCAATTGGCACGCGCACATTTTCGTAAGTGACGGCGTGCGTGGGGGAGCCGTGCAGTCCCATTTTCTTTTCGGGCGCACCGATGTGCAGGCCTGCTGAATCGGTTGGGACTAGAATCAGGCTCAGGGAGCGCGACCCGCCCTCGGGCGCGGTGCGAACGAGCGTGATGATGTATTCGGCGATGGATGCATTTGTCACCCACATCTTCGCGCCGTTGAGAATCCATTCGTCGCCCGATTTTTCTGCGCGGGTGATGATTCCGCCTTGCAGGTCTGAGCCTGCGCCGGGTTCGGTGAGGGCCAGGCATCCGAGTTTGCCTTTGCCGCTGGTGACGAGCGGAAGCCATTTGTTTTTTAATTCTTCACTGCCATACAACGCCAGCGGACTGGTGCCGAGGCCGTTGTGCGCAGTGAGCGCGAGGGCGGTGGAGCCGCAGGCCCAGCCGAGTTCTTCGAGCGCGAGAATTGCGCTGACGGAATCGACGCCCGCGCCGCCATACGCTTCTGGGACGGTGAGGCCAAGCAAGCCCATCGGCCCCATCTTGCGGACGGCGGGCCAGTTGAACTGACCAGTTTCGTCCACCTCGCGCGCATGCGGTTGCACTTCCGCGGCCACGAACTCGTGGACGGATTTTTTCCATAGGCGTTGTTCTTCGTTTAAATCAAAGTCCATCTTTGCTCCATAAATTTTTGCCACAGAGTTCACAAGGCGTTTGAGTAAATGATCCTCTCAAAAATCTTTGTGAGCTTTGTGGCTGGTTTAACATTTATTCTGATTCTATTTCGATATCTTCCGCGTCACCGAAATCATCCATTAATTTACGTGCGGCAGACAGGTTGGTATTTGCGACCCACACTTCGCCGGGCGCAATGCCAGGCGCCCACAGTTGACCAGCGGCGTCCATGATGATCTGTGCGCTGATGCCGTTGGCTTCGAGATAACTCTTGACCATGTCGGCTTCCATGCGTCCGAATACGTCCGTTAGTTTGACCCAGTTTAGTTTGTCCATGCGGACATTATATGCTTAAACGAACCTCCCGCCAAAATAAAATGGCGGGAGGTTTTGAAAAAATTGTAAATTTTGCGCGCGTTACGTGTACATGCCCCAGTCCATTGCGGACGGGTCTTCCATCAGGGAGAAATCCCACATGTCCATGCCCATTTCGATATTCACGGGCATGTCCAAACCTTCCATGGCTTTGGCTTTGGTCATCTCGATCATGGCCGGGCCGTAGGGACAAAATGGCGTGGTCAGAATCATCTTGACGCGGCCCATGTCGTTTTCGATTTCCACGTTGCGAATCAGGCCGAGCTGGATGATGTTCAGCCCGATTTCGGGGTCGATCACCTCGGAGAGCGCCGCGCGGACTTTCTCAACGCGCTCGGGGTGGGTGGAGTGAAGCGTCCACTCGATTTGTTTGATTTCGGTGTCTGGTTTGGTTTCTGTGTCTGTCATTTGTTGAACCTCAATATTTTGGGTTTATTTTTTGTTTTACTTCGGTTGTACCAGATACGTGCAATGCGCCGCGCCGTCTAAAATGCACTGGACTTTATTGGCAGGCACAGCCAGCATCTTGGAGATCAGAGTCTGGTCCACGGTGCAGACCTCGGGGTGACTCTGTCCAATTTGCAAATATGGACAGGAAATCTCGTGAATGCGGTAGCCGTCGGGCGATTTTTCCCATTCGACGGTGAAGCCTTCCTCGCCGAGCAATTCTTTCACGGTGTCGAGGCGCTCCTCCATCGTCATGCCTTTGAGTTGCTCCGTGTAGTCCGCGGCCAAGTTCTCGCCGACCTGTGCAAAGAGTTGACTCACAGCCATCTGCGGCATGGACTCTTTCATTTGCGCAAGCAGGCGCGAGGTCAGGCGCAGGTAACCGGTGGGGAAGCGCTCCA
>VFKQ01000372.1 GCA_009885445.1 Anaerolineaceae bacterium
ACCATCTCGATTTTGGTCGCCATCATTTTGGAAACCAGCCTGCCCTATTTCGCCTATCTTTTGCTCGAGCCGCTGTGGTATCTGGCAGAGGGCTTCGCCGATATTGGCTGGGGCGCGCCGGGCTTAATCGAAAAACTATTTTCATCACCCATGATTCTTGTCTTCCTAGCCATCACTGCCGTGGAGGCCCCGTTCCCTGAGGAGTTCGCCAAAGCCCTCGGCCTGCCGATGTTTGGACGCGCGCGCATCACCAACGAACGTCAGGCCTTCGCCATCGGCCTCGCCTCCGGCGCCGGGTTCGCCATTTTGGAGAACATGCTTTACGAGGGACTGTATGCCGGATACAACGGCTGGACGTGGGGCGGCATCACCCTCCTGCGTTCGTTCGGCTCGGTCTTGCATCCGCTGTGCACGGGCATCATCGCCCTCGGCTGGTTCCGCATGCGCGAAGGCGGCTGGAGCAAACTCTTCAAAGCCTATATGATCTCGGTGGGTCTGCACACATTATGGAATGGCGGCTTCGAACCGCTGGTCTACCTGACCGGGCTGGAATATTTCTCAGAAGCCGGCCCCGCGCTTAATTTCTACGGCGAAACGCTCAACATCCTTTTGATTGGATATCTGATTCTGCTCTCGGTCGGATTATGGTGGATGATGCGCCGCATCGTGAACGGAATTTCCAGCGGCGCTCAAGCGGACCTCGCGCCGGCTCCTGTTTCAAGACGCTCAGTCGCCGCCTTTGCGCTCGCCTGCGCGGCCATCATCATCCCCATCGGCGCGGCCCTCGGCCCGGCGTGGAAACCCATCCAGGCCTTTTTGGAAGGTACGATTAAGTGAGCGCAGAAAAAACTGAGGATGTGCAATATGAAAAAAAGTGCAACCGAAAAGTCCTTCATGTCAAATGAACAAAATTCACGCGCCGGACCAATCGCGCTCCTCGGCGCAACCCTGGTGATTCTCTGCATCCTGTTCTTCACTGCCTTCAATCTCTTTCGACCGGATTCACTTTCGCTGTCTGATAAATATTTCCCCTCGCCGACGGCAACCAATACGCGCCCGCCCACCGCCACGCGCACGATTACACCAACCCGAACAATTACGCCCACGCGGACCATCACACCAACTCGAACCAGCACGTTGACGCCGACCATCACGCTTACGCCAACATTCGCGCCAACTCCATTTTCAATGATATCCCCTCCCCTCGGCGCGGTGGTTCTGGTCGAATCATTTGAAGACAACCGCATGGCTTGGATCGAAGGCTTCAGCAATAACACTTTATTGATCGCTGATGGCAAACTCCACATCAAATCCGATGTGATTGGTTTTCCGGGAATGGCGCTATGTTCCGCCTGCGAGAATTATACAACTCGATATTATTTTCAAGCCGACGTTGTACCGGCCCAGAAATCAAACGTTGAGCACGGCATTTCTTTTGGCGCATCGAATACACAGGGACGGTATGTCTTCGCCATTAACCCAGGCACATCAAGTTATGCGCTCTACAAACACTCGGGCGAGAATCGAATCAGCGTCAGCGTTGCGCCTACTGTTTCAGACTCCATCCGTCCATTCCCTGCGCCCAATACTCTTGGTGTATTCTTCGAGCAGGGAGTAATAAATTTGTACATTAATGGCCAGCTGGTGCGGGAGTATGGCGATTCAAGTCCGCTGTTTTACAAGGGCGTGGGCATATTCGTAATGAACGGAACGATAGCCATCATCGCAGACAATGTTTTCGCCTACAATGTTCCGGGTAACATTTCGACAATGGATTTACTACAAACACCAACGCCCTAGGCAAATTTGCGACGGTCATCGGACGGGCAATAATGCCTCAGAAATTGACCTGCAGGATATTCAGCATTTCAGCACAGGAGCATGCGACTATGAGCGATGAGCCAGCTAACCCAAAAGATGAAAAAAGGGAGGCAATTGCGAGCAATGCCCCTGTCTCACTTCCACCCGCAGAAGTGAGTCTCACCGCCCCGTCGCTGGGCGGATTCACTGACCGCGCGGGCTGGGTCATTATCGGCGCGATGCTGGTGGGTGGCTGTGTCTTGTTGTTGCTGGGCGTGAATTTTGTTTCAAAGATCCTGCCCGCGTTGGAGAATCGACCCATCTCAACATACACCTTCGCGCCGACGGTGCTTCCTAACCTGACGGCCACACAAAGGGCCTGGGTGAAGCCAGCCCAGTCTCCAGTGCTGGCTTCTGCGCAAGATGCCGCCTCCGCCGTTGAATTACAAAACACTGAATATCTCGAGATGCGCTCATCCGTATCTCCGTTTATGCCGGAAATTAATCAGCCCGGCGATATTTACATTTACGAAATCCACGTGGTCATCTCAATGGAATTGCTGTGGGAATACGGCTGGTGCGCAACAACTGAGAATGTTCTGGCGCAAAACTTTGAACAAATGAAAGTGGAGTTTCGACTCAATGGAGCAATCGTGGGGCAGGAACACATCGCGGTTGAAGAATATCAACGTGAGGACGGCGGATATTGCCGGACGTTCACCGCGCTGATCACCGACTGGCCCGCGGGAGTGCATCAATTAGAATCGCGGGTCACCTTCGTGCGCCCCACTGATGATGGCTGGAATCTTTACCCCGCGGGAACACACACATTCAAATTTTTTGTCGATGTGGATGATTAGGCACAAACCGCATTTACCAGCGCAGACAGCACCCGCCCCGATTCGCCTTGCAAAAAATAATCTTCGTCAATTAGTTTAATTGCCCGCCCCAGAATCAAAAGAGCCTGACGCTTGCGCATCAGGCTCTTCTTTATTGCAACTTAGGCGAGAACGGTGACGTTCGTTGCCTGAGGACCCTTGGGGCCCTTCTCGACAGCGAATTCAACTTTCTGGCCTTCCTGCAAATTGCGGAAACCGTCGCTTTGAATAGCGGAGAAGTGGACGAAGACGTCCGCTCCACCTTCGCGAGCGATGAAGCCGAAGCCCTTATCGCCGTTAAACCACTTGACGGTACCGATGATTCGATCAGACATTGTGTTTGCCTCCTTTGGCAAAAGAAAAAAGTGTAGGTGTTCTGTTTTGTTCCATCGGAGGGAAAAACAAAACGGCTCACAGATGTAACTGTGAGCCGTACGTTCTTGTACCAACGAACTAACTGTTAACCTTGACCCCAAGAATATCACACACGCGGGCATGAGTCAACCAAATGCAAGGGCCAATTTCCCCCATGCTATAATATTTTCACCATGAATTTTCTCATCACCGGAGCCGCGGGATTCCTCGGCGCTTCGCTTGCCAATCAACTCGTCCGCGAAAACCATCAGGTGCGCGGCCTCGACGACCTCTCCACCGGCGACCCCAAAGACCTCGCGCCCGACGTCCACTTCACGCGCGGCGACGTGAACGACCGCCCCAAATTGTGGACTCTGCTTCAAGACGTAGACGTGGTCTACCATCTCGCCGCGCGCGTGTCGGTGCAAGAGTCGGTGCTATACCCACGCGACTATAACTCCGTCAACGTCGGCGGGACGGTTGCGCTGATGGAGGCGATTCGCGACGTGGGCGTTAAGCGCGTCGTTCTGGCTTCCTCGGGGGCGGTTTACGGCGACCTGGGCGATTCGCCGCTGACAGAGTCCGCCACACCCAATCCGCGCTCGCCGTACGCCGTCTCGAAACTCGCCGCTGAATACTACGTCCGCACCATCGGCGGACTGTGGGGCATCGAAACCGTCAGCCTGCGCATCTTCAACGCTTACGGACCCGGTCAGCACCTGCCGCCCTCTCACCCTCCCGTCGTGCCTCATTATCTACGTCAAGCCCAACGCGGCGGGACAATGGTGGCGCACGGCGACGGTTCGCAGACCCGCGACTACGTCTACGTGGACGATGTGGTCAGCGCCATGGTGGCCGCGGCGACCGCGCCAAACCTGAATGGACTCGTCATCAACGTCGGCTCGGGCGTCGAAACATCCATCAAAGATTTAATCCGCGTGGTGCTCGATGTGACGAACAGCCAAGCCAACGTGGTCTACAACGCCCAAACCTCGGGCGGCGTCTCACGCATGCGCGCAGATTTGAAGTTGGCGCAGGAAAAATTGCGCTTCAGTCCATCAATAAAATTAGAAGATGGCTTGCGACTGACGCTGAAGAGGGATGCACGCTTTAAATAATTAAACACAAAGGGCACGAAGTACACAAAGTTTTTAATTCTCCTTCCTTCGTGTTTAGAAAATGCCTCTCCACCGAAATTTTTATAACCGCCCTACATTAACTGTGGCCCGCGAACT
>VFKQ01000044.1 GCA_009885445.1 Anaerolineaceae bacterium
GTGCTGGGTCAGCGTTTGTTTAATTTCACAGGCAAGATTCTGGGCATCAGCATAGACGAACCCGAAGCGGAACTCAAGCGGCATGTTTCCGAGCTTGCGTCACAAGCCAGCGAGCGCTTCGGCGCGCGAATTGACTTTACGCCCGCTGATATTCTAGCGAACGAAAATTATTGTCAGGCAGGCTACGGGGTCTTTGGCGCGGGCGAGCGCGAAGCCATTCATTTATTCGCCAGCCACGAAGGCCTGTTACTGGACCCGGTCTACACAGGCCGCGCGGCGGCGGGCATGATTGACTTAATCCGCAAGGGATTCTTCAAGAAAGAGGAGACGGTCTTGTTCCTGCACACCGGCGGACAGACGGCGTTGTTTGCGAATAGGTATGCCAGCGAAATAATCACTTCGTAACCTGAAAAACAAACGCCCGCCAAATAACATGGAGAACAAAGTGGAGTATACTGTTTTTAGTAAGCCAATGCGTTTAACTTCGGAAGTCTCGTTTCTGTCAGTGCATCACAACGCCCCATTGCACCAAAGCCCTTTTTTAATTTTTTCGCACACGTGAAGTGAATCCAAACCCAGAACAAACACCACGGCTCGCCTTTACTCAATCAATCGAGTATTCGTCATCGATTCCGACTGAGTTCGGCATCGTAAAAGAATCGAAGGGATGAATCATGTTCGATACAATTCTGGTCCCATTGGACGGTTCTCAACTGGCCGAGTGCGCCTTGCCGCATGTTGTTGCCGTCGCCCGTCCATTTGACGCAGAGGCCACATTACTGCGCATGCTGGAAAAGAATCAGGTGGGCGCGTCTGCACAACTCTTCGATATGCTTAACTGGCAGATCAACAAGACCAAGGCCTCCCTGTATCTTGAAAAGACAAAAGCCCGACTGCAAGAATCAGGTATCCGCGCACGGACGATGGTGCTCGAAGGTTTGGTCGCGGATGGGATTACGGAATACGTTAAGAATCAGGGGATGAAATTAATCGTCTTGAGCAGTCATGGACGCAGCGGCCTGACTCAATGGGGGCTAAGCAGTGTTACGCAAAAGGTTATCCTCAGCGCACAAACATCACTGCTCCTTGTCCGCGCCCGCCAACATAGGACTCAGGCTGATGACTTATCAGGGACCAGGTTGTACGAGCGCATCCTAGTGCCGCTGGACGGTTCCCAGCGGGCAGAGCATGTTCTGCCAATCGTTACCCAACTGGCCAATTATCATCAATCACAGATTCACCTTGTCCAGGTTGTACAAACGCCGGAAATGGCGCGTCAGATGCCGCTAGTGAACGAGGATGTTGATCTATCCAATCGCGTGGTGATGCGTAATCGCGAAGAGGCCGAAGTTTATCTCGAACAGCTCAAGTCACGTTCGTATCTGCAAGGAATCGCCGTTCAAACTCATCTTATAACAAGCGGCAATGCGGCAGTTGCGCTGCATCAGCTCGTGGACCAGGAGCGCATCGACATGGTCGCGTTGTGCGCTCACGGGTATTCAGGGAATCATCAATGGCCCTACGGTGGCATGGCAAATAATTTCATCATGTACGGCGCAACACCATTACTGATCGTTCAGGATCTGCCCGTGCGGCAGGAGCCATCGCCAACTGAAACCCCTGCGGGGAACGCGTAGAGCATCAGGATATGAGTATCGCTCCACAGGTTATTCCTCCCGAGATTATGAATCCAGACGCAAATACTCCACTGAGTGAGTTTGCGCGCCGACTCGCGAAAATGCACGAGGCGGCCATGTCCGCAATTCCTACGCAAGGTATGGTTGAGAAATCTCCCGCGCAACAGACTGACTTGCTGGAATATCTGAAAAGCTGGGAACAAACTTTGGGCAATGCCAATGCCATATTCAAGGCAATGCCAGCCAAAGATTTACCCCTTTCCGGCGCGGGCGAATGGATGCTGGATAATTTTTACGTGGTCAAGCAAACCTTTCGCCAAATTGAAGAAGACCTGCCGCCCAGTTTTCTGGACCAGTTACCAATACTGGGCGCGTCGCCACTACCAGAACAATCGCACCTAATATTTGAAACAAGATTGCCTCGCATTTGTGCGCTGGCCCGCGAATGGCTTGGTTACACCCAGAGTCAGCTGGACCTGGCCCAAGCCGCCATTTTCGCGCAGGAATATCAACAGGTCACTCCTCTGACCATTGGTGAGCTTTGGGCACTGCCGATCATGTTGCGCATTGGGATTTTGGAGCAACTGCTTCACGCTACCGCACAGTTAACCGGGTTGGAAGCGCCGCAAGGCCTCGGTAAAGTCCAGAGTCAGTTTGATTCTCGATCCCTGCCAAATGACGTTGTCGTCGCCAACTGTTTTCTCAGCCTGCGCTTGCTCTCCGCAACGGATTGGAAAGATTTCTTTGAGCAGACCAGCCGCGTGGAACAGATTTTGCGCGACGACCCAGCACAGATTTATGCGAACATGGATTTTGACACCCGCAACACGTATCGCAATGTCATCGAGGAACTTGCGCGCCATTCAAAATATACTGAAGAGCAAGTTGCGCTCGCCGCAGTTGAATTCGCTTACAGCGTGGATGACAAAACCGCGCGGCGCCGCAAGCAAGCGCACGTCGGTTTTTATCTAATTGATGGCGGGCGTGACCTGCTCGAAAAGAAGATTGGTTACAGCCGTCAACTAAATGTCCGCGTGCGGCGCGCGTTGCTCTCTTTCCCCACTACTACCTATCTCGGAAGCATCGCCATTCTTTCTGTTCTCTTTTTATTGGGGTTGCTCACTTACGCCTCGCTTGCTGGCGGCACGTTCGTCCAGCTGATCATCGTCGCGGTGCTTGGGTTTGGGTTGGCCATGGAATCTGCCATCACGCTTGTACACTGGAACGTGACCCGTCGTATCAAACCGCAAAGCCTGCCGCGCATGGACTTTTCAGATGGGATTCCAGCGGGCAACCGCACCATGGTGGTTGTCCCAACCCTGCTGGAAAGTGCCGAGGAACTTAATCATCTTCTGCAAGAGTTGGAACTCTATCATCTATCCAATCCCGACCCGCAATTGACTTATGCCCTACTGACCGATTTCAGCGATGCTTCATCACAAAATATGCCGCAGGACGAACAACTGCTTGCTCTGGCAAGCGCTGGCATTGAAAATCTAAATAAGAAGTATGTAAAGACGGCGCCCTTCTATTTGTTTCATCGCCAGCGACAATGGAATCCATCCGAAGGAGTTTGGATGGGCTGGGAGCGCAAGCGCGGCAAACTGGCCGATTTCAATCGTCTGCTACTTGGTTTGGGAGAAACACCTTATACGACGCGTATCGGAGTCGTCAGCATTTTAAGCGAAGTCAAATATGTGATTACGCTGGATGCGGATACGTCCCTTCCGCAGGGCAGCGCGAACCGTCTAATCGCCACCCTGGCGCACCCACTTAACCATGCCGAATTCTCCGCAAATGGACGCTCGGTGGTCGCCGGATATACCGTTTTGCAACCGCGCGTTGCCATCAAACCAACCAGCGCGAACCGCTCGCTTTTTTCGCAAATCTTCGCCGGGAACGCCGGCTTCGACCTGTACTCCTTCGCCGTCTCGGATGTCTATCAGGATTTATTTGGCGAAGGCAGTTACGTTGGCAAGGGGATTTACGATGTCGCCGCCTTCGAACGCAGTTTGGCGGGTCAGGTGCGCCAGAACACCCTGCTTAGTCACGATCTGTTTGAAGGGATTCATGGGCGCGCCGCGCTGGTAACCGATATCGTATTATATGAAGAATACCCCTCACGTTATCTCGTTTATGCCAATCGTCTGCGGCGTTGGATACGCGGCGATTGGCAATTACTGCCCTGGTTGCTCCCTTTTGTCGGCACCCAACAGGGAACTGCCCGCAACCGATTATCCTGGATCAATGTCTGGAAAGTTTTTGACAATTTGCGCCGCAGTCTCCTGCCGCCCACTTTGTTGGCGCTAATCGTCAGCGGATGGTTGTACCTGCCCGGCTCGCCGCTGATCTGGACCGTGCTTGCGCTTCTGCCCTCAGGCTTGCCCATTGTGGTGCAATCTTTCCAACATGCAAAACATAATTTTAGAAAGCTAACCTTCAAACAATTACTCGAGCCAATTCAACTCCCGCTCACACGCTGGGCGCTTGCGATTATTTTTCTGCCGTATGAAGCCTTTCTAATGCTGGGTGCAATCGCGACAACTTTGGGCCGCCTTCTGATTGCGCGTAAAAATCTCCTGCAATGGACAACGGCCGCAAAAGCCGCCCGCTCGTTTGGATTAACTACTCGTTACGCAGTCTGGAGCGAGATGGCGACTCCCGCATTTTTTACGATCACGCTGGGAGTTTTCACCGCCGCCTCCAGACCGGACTTGTTGTGGGTTGCCCTCCCCCTGCTTTTTGCCTGGCTGATTGCTCCTCAAGTCGCTTATCGAATCAGCCAACCGTTGACACATATTACCGCGCCGCTTTCAGAGTCTGAGCACAGACGAGTCCGTCGTTTGGCGCGGCGCACCTGGGCATATTTTGAGCAATTCGCCGGCCCCAACGATCACTGGTTGCCGCCTGATCATTTTCAAGCATCGCCGCGTGGAAGTGTGGCCCATTACACCACGCCGACCAATATCGGTTTGTTTCTCGTCTCCACCTTGTCAGCTTTTGATTTGGGATACATCGGCTTGATGGAGCTGGCAGTGCGCTTGCGCTCGACCTTTGAAAGCATGGACAAACTCGAACATTACCGCGGACATCTGCTCAACTGGTACGACTCGCAGACGATGACCCCGCTCCCGCCGCGCTACATCTCCACTGTGGATAGCGGCAATCTGGCGGCGTGCTTGCTCACGCTCAAGCAGGGTTGCCTCTCCATAATGGATGCGCCGCTGATCGATGGAAAACGCTGGCAGGGTTTACTGGCTATTATGGATATTCTGGCAGAAACACTTCAGGCGCTCGACAGCATCCCGTCCTCGGCGCGCGAAAATAATGATTCAGATGCCTCGCGAAAGTTTTTTGAAGCCGAATTGAGCGGCATTTACGAGCGCGTCAGCGCGGTTCAGAATCAGCCCGAAGCGTGGATAAAGACTCTCGTCTGGCTCGCCGGTGAGGGCTGGGAAGGAGTCGCGCGGCGCTTGATTCAATTGCTCGAGGGGCATCCAAATGTCCA
>VFKQ01000201.1 GCA_009885445.1 Anaerolineaceae bacterium
ACCTGGCCAACTTCAAACTCGACGACGAACAAGACCTCGGCTCCGCGCCCTTCGCCCTGCCCGCCATAACACTCAAGCCCGGCGAAATCGCAGTCTTCTACGCATCGCAAACCGGCATCGGCCTCAGCGACGCCGGCGACACCGTGCGCCTGCTCAAAGCCTCCAACAATTCCGTCGTCGACGCCTATACCTACCCCATCGCAAAATCATTAGACATTTCCTATTGCAGATTAACCGACGGCTACGGCGACTGGGTCCCGCGCTGTTTCCCGACTCCCGGCCTGCCCAACGCTTTAGCGGGCACCCTTCCGCCTCTTCGCGGCGCGGATAGCGGGTCGGCCTGCCTGTTGCCGGATACTACCCCGCAGGAATTCGTCCAAGCCGAGTGCGCAGACACCGGCCTCAACATGTGGAATCCCTTCTACTGGGACGAACCCGATGCAGGCGCCGACCTCACCTTCTCGGAACAATTCGGCAAGTGGACGGTGATTTACCAGTAACAAAAGTTTCCCGTCATTGCGAGGAGGGGTACTCCCCAACGAAGCAATCTCCGCGCGAATGAGGAGATTGCTTCGTCGCCGGAATACGGCTCCTCGCAATGACGGAGGTCTCTTTCGCGGGGAATTAATTCACCCTTAACTCGCAGGCTTATAATCTAAACATGAAAATCACCAAAAGAAAAATCGTCGTCGCGATTCCCGTCGCATTCCTGCTGCTCATCGGGGTTTATTTCCTGCCGCCCGTCCACTCGCGCCTCGCCTGGCGCGTGGACGAGTTACGCGCGCAAATAAAATATTACTTCAACCCGCCCGACGAAGCCGTCTTCCAACCGCAGGAACAAACTCTATTAGCCACCGTCGTCGCGCAGACGATGCAAGCCTACGCGTCGCCACCCGCTCCGACGGTCACAGCCACCCGCCCTCCCGCGGCAACGTTCGTCCCCTCTCCAACGTCCACGCCGATTCCGTCCATCGTCCAACTCGAAGTGAAATACGAACACCAGCACGGACATCTCAACTATTGCGCGCCGGCAAATTTTTCGATGGCGCTGACCTACTGGGGTTGGGACGGTACTCGTGAAGTCATCGGCCCGCTCGTCAAACCCAGCGACAAAGATAAAAATGTGATGCCCTACGAATTGCAGGACTACATCGCGCAATACGTGCCGGGCATGACTTCCGTGATTCGCTACGGCGGCGATATAGATTTGTTGAAGCGCATGGTCGCCGCGGGTTATCCGGTCGTCGTCGAAAAAGGAATCTATGAAGTTGACCTGGCCGGCACATTTTCGTGGCTCGGGCATTACGCCTTCGTCACTGGCTACTCTGAACCCACCGGCGAGTTAATTTATCAAGACTCGTATCAACCCGAAGGCGCGCCGCGCGGCAATAATCGCAGAATCGAATACGAAAAATTTAACGAAGGCTGGCGCTCGTTCAATTATGTTTTCGTTGTGGTCTACCCGATTGATTATGAATCAACAGTGATGTCACTGCTCGGCGATTACGCGGACGAAACTTGGGCCGCGCGTCATGCGCTTGAAGTCGCGCAGACCGAAAGCGCTGAACTGACTGGCATCGACCAATACTTCGCCTGGTTCAACGCCGGGACGAGTCATACGGCATTGCTCGCCTACGCCGACGCCTCCGTCGCTTATGATTACGCCTTCCAACTTTATGCCGACCTCAGCGGCCAAAAAAGTCTGCGCCCCTATCGCATGTTGTGGTATCAGACCGGTCCATACAAAGCTTATTTTTATAGTGGTCGCTACAGCGATGTGATCAATCTTGCAAACACCACATTGCACGATACAATCAGCGAACCCGTGCTCGAAGAAAGTCTCTACTGGCGCGGCCAAGCCGAGTACATGCTCGGCGACACGAACGCCGCCATCGCCGACTACCGCGCCGCGTTGAAAGTCCACCCGGGTTGGTTGCCGGCGATTCAGGCGTTACAAGATTTGGGAGTGGCGCCGTAAACAGGTACACAGGGAAACACGTACACACGTCATCCACACTTGTTTACCTGTTTACATGTCTACTTGTCTACATCGTTCCAACTATCCAACTATCCAACTATCCAACTATGAAACTATGAAACTATTACACTTCGCCGACGCACACATAGACATGGCCAACTATGGCCGCCACGACCCGGCTACGGGACTGCCTCTGCGCGTGCTCGACTTCCTCAAGTCACTGGACGCCATCGTGGACGCGGCGATTGACGAAAAGGTGGACCTGGTCATCTTTGCCGGGGACGCATACAAAGACCGTTCGCCCGCGCCGACCTTTCAGCGCGAGTGGGGACGGCGCATCATGCGCCTCTCGCAGGCGAAGATTCCGACTCTGCTGCTCGTCGGCAACCACGACATCTCGCCCGCCGCAGGCCGCGCGCACGCGATTCAAGAATTCGACACGTTGAATGTGCCCTTTGTGCGCGTCATGCAAAAACCAGAATTATTGACTTCAAAAGATTTATGGAATCTGCCGGTGCAGGTCATCGCGATTCCGTGGGTGGCGCGCTCATCCTTCATGGCCTCCACAGACTCAAGCGTGACGGACACGAAAGATATTTTCACAAACATCGAAGAGCGCATAT
>VFKQ01000195.1 GCA_009885445.1 Anaerolineaceae bacterium
CTGCCATTTCTGGCATGATATGACGGTTATCGGGCACTGAAAGCGGGTGATGGGACTCGAACCCACGATATCTTGCTTGGGAAGCAAGCGTTCTACCACTGAACTACACCCGCACATTGGCTGGCATTATAGCCAGCGCACGAATCAATGTCAAGCACAGGCTACTGTTTTCGACTCAAGAGCATGTTCGCCAGGTCGGTTAACGATTGGCCCGCATCTCCTTGCGGATTCGCCTGACGTAGACTCGTCAGCGCTAGATCGGTCATCTGCCGCGCCGCATCTTGTGCGGACCCGTAAGCGGATTCAGCCGCGAGGAGCTTGGCCAGCCCTTCAACCTCTTCTGCGCGAATCGGTCCCTCGGCCCAGCGTTTGGCGAAGGCCCCTTTTTTCTGCAACCCAAATAGCACGGGTAATGAATTTTTGCCCTCCATTAAATCACTGGCCGCCGATTTACCCGTTTGCGCTTCATCGCCCCAGATGCCGAGGATGTCGTCTTGCACTTGAAAGGCCAGGCCGAGATAATGTCCAAACGAGCGATAGGCCTCGATGGTGTCGTCGTCTGTGTCAGCTAGTAAAGCGCCGAGGGAACAGCAACCCGCTAACAGGGCGGCGGTTTTGCCGCTGATCATCGGCCAGTAATCCTGCACGCCGAGGTCAATCTGCGTTTGGTAGGACATATCCAAAAACTGGCCGCGAGTCAGCTCGAGGCAGGTGGTATGCAAAATTTGCGCGGCGCGTACCACCGTCTCCGCGGGGTGCGCGGAGATTAAATCTGTGATGGCCAGGTTTGAGAGCACGAAGAGTCCGTCGCCGGCATTGATGCCTTGCGGCATGCCCCACTTTTTCCAAACGGTTGCGCGGTTGCGGCGTTTGTCGCTGTTGTCTTGAATGTCATCGTGGACGAGGGAAAAATTATGCACGAGTTCGACAGCCGCCGCCGCCGGTAGCGCCGCTTCCCAGTCGCCGCCGCTGGAGGCTGAGGAGAGCAAGACCAACAATGGGCGGACGCGTTTGCCGCTGGCTTCGGGGCCGGCGCCTGCGCCGCTCCAGCCCATGTGGTAGGTGAGCATGTCGTGATATTGTTTTGTGCGCGGGTCGTCGAGACGCGCAACTTGTTTTTGCAATTCAGTTTCGACTGCGGCGAGCATGGTTTGTGTCAGGGTCATGAGGGCCTCGATGTAAGAGAGTTTTTGAAAACTATTTTTAACCAGAGATGAATAAAGGCAACAGGATTTTAAGGGCATTTTGGCGAGAGCTTTTTAAAAATCCATGTTTATCTCCGTGCATCTCTGGTGAATTTTGACTTATTAAACGGCTACGAAGGTTTTTTTTACGAGACATAAACCCCCATTCGGGACGATGTGTCGCGTTACGATTTTATTGACTTGGCTTTAAGCGCCACAATTCAAAGCCGGCAAAGCCGGTGGAGCCGGAGAGGGCGAATTCACGCGATGTCCATTGCCGAAAGATGCCCGCGTTGGTGTCGCGTGGATCGTATAAAAGAATTTCGTCAATTATAAAACCGGCGACGCTATATACGTTCATCACCGAATAAGCCCGCCCTTGCGCGTCAATGCGTGTGACGACCAGCATGTGTTCAAAATTTCCGCCGGTGCCCGAATAAATGTAGACGAAGTCGCCCGCTTCAAGTGGATTTGTGGCCCAATCAAATTTATGCAATTTCACTTTATGGCGCGTGTCGTCGTAACGCTCTTCGGGAAAAATATCGGCGAGTAGCCGTCGGTTCTCGGGCACATCTGGGTTGAGTAACCAGTAGTCATGTGGCACGACTTCGGCAGGGATGAGTCCTGCGTCACGTAGAATGGCGACGGCCAACGGTCCGCAAGTAGTGTTGGCATAAACTTTCACGCCGTTGAGCTCGGTTGAAATACGCAGGCTGTCTGCGGGGGTTTTGGCGATAAAGCGCAGGGAGGTTTCGTAAAGTTTGAGGTGTTGGTCTTTGGTCAATGCGCCACTCACGGCAATTTGCCCAGTAACGAGCATTTGCTCAAAGACGCTGAAGGTTCTGCTGGGCAGGGGGATGGCTGTGTTTGTGGAGGCAGGCTGTGTCGTCTGGCTGGGAATGTTGCTGAAGGTCGCTGTGGGTGGTATGGTTGTGCGCGTTGGCAAACTTGTGGGGAGGGGCAGGGCGGTGTTGACTTGCGTGGGAACGAAATTTAATTCCTGCGCGGAGGACACTTGGTTTGGAAAGAACAAAACGATTGCCGCGATAAACGCGGTGAATAATACTACGCTGATCGAAAGGCCGATGGCTATGTCTCTTATGTTTTTCATGAATGTGTTGTCAGTTTGCCGTGCAGGGCGGCGAGGTTGTGTGCGCCACAGGCGAACATGCTTACTTCGATCTGGCGCTTTGTGAGTTGAATCATTTCGATGGCTTTTTCTGTTGAGATGGCGGCGGCTTTTAAGAATTGTCCCGCCATGCCGCCGAGACTGGCGCCGAGGGCGAGGCATTTGGCGATGTCGAGTCCGTCCTTGATGCCGCCGCTGGCAAAGATGGGCAGATTGGGCGCGGCGGCGCGAACATTCAGAATCGAGTCGGAGGTGGAGATGCCCCAGCCGATGAAGGTGGCCGCGAGTTGGCGCGTGAATTCGTCGGGCGCGCGGTGCATTTCTACTTGTGACCAGGATGTGCCGCCGGCACCGGCCACGTCGATGGCGGCGACGCCGCAGTCAAATAATATTTTGGCGGTCTGCTCTGAAAATCCCCAGCCGACTTCTTTGGCAATGACAGGCGCGCCGAGTGTTGTGCAGACGGCCTCAATTTTTTTTGCCAACCCGGCAAAGTTTGTGTCGCCGTTTTTTTGCACGGCTTCTTGAAGCGGGTTGAGATGCAGAATTAACGCGTCGGCTTGAATCATGTCTACGGCGCGCCGGCAGTGATCGACTGAATAGCCATAATTTAATTGGACTGCTCCCAGATTGGCGAACAGTAAAATATCGGGCGCTACGCGGCGGACCTGGAAGGTGGGTGCCTGTTCGGGATGTTCCAGCGCCGCGCGTTGACTGCCCACGCCCATGGCGATGCCTGTGGCCTGTGCCGCTTCGGCGAGGCGCAGGTTAATTGATTCGGCCTCTTGAGTCCCGCCGGTCATGGAGGAGATTAGGATTGGTGCGCGTAGGTTTTTGGCGAATAATGTTTGGGTGAGGTCCAAGGCGTCGAGGGCCAGATCCGGCAGGGCCGCGTGAGTGAAGCGGAATCGTTCGAGGCCAGTCGTCAGCGCAGAGCGGACGTCCTGTTCAAGGTTAATTTTGATGTGGTCTGATTTTCTCGTAACCAGTTCCGTATCTTTTCCCATAAGGCAGTGTTTCCTGATTTTGAATGCGGCGGTATAATCCCGTCGCTCAACAAATGAAAAATTCTCTCTAGGAGGCACAATGTCAAATCAAGATGAAGTTTACGTGGAATTGAAAAAAATTGTCGTGGAGTTACTGGGCGTGGATGAGGCGAAGGTGACCATGGATGCCCGTTTCCGCGAGGAACTGGATGCCGACTCGCTCGACCTGGTGGAGCTGATTATGGGCTTCGAAGATAAGTTTGGCGCCGAAATTTCGGATGAAGCCGCTCAGAAGATCACCACGGTGGGTGACGCGGTCAAGTACATCGCTGATCGCAAGTAATTAGGCTGATTATAAACGTGAGCCGCCCGATTGGGCGGCTCACGTTTATTTAATTTTCTCTACTGCGCAAATCCAAATTTTTATCGTGAGGAACGCAAAGCTTAAAAGGCCTTCTTGGCGTGCTTTGCGGTTTGTTTACTTGAGAAGTTGTGCGATCTCTTCGGGGTGGCGCGCCACTTTGACTCGCGCGGCTTCGAGGGCGCGGACTTTATCGGCGGCGGTGCCTGCGCCGCCTTCGATGATGGCGCCAGCGTGACCCATGCGTTTGCCGGGAGGGGCGGTTTGGCCGGCGATGAATGCGACCACCGGCTTGGTCATTTCTTTGGCGATGTATTCTGCGGCTTTTTCTTCGTCGGTGCCGCCGATTTCGCCAATGAGCACAACTTTTTCGGTTTGCACATCGTGCTGAAACATTTCGAGTACATCAATGAAGTTGGTGCCGTTGACTGGGTCGCCGCCGATGCCCACGCAAGTGGACGCGCCGAGGCCGAGGTTCATCATGGCGTACAACACTTCGTAGGTCAACGTGCCCGAGCGCGAGACGACGCCGACGTTGCCGGGGATGGCGATGTTGCCGGGGATGATGCCCACTTTGGATTGGCCGGGGGTCAACATGCCCGGGCAATTCGGACCGATGAGGCGGACTCGTTTTTGGTCGAGGTAGTTGCGCACACGCATCATGTCTTGCACGGCCACGCCCTCGGTGATGCAGACGATGAGCGGAATGCCCGCGTCTGCGGCTTCAAACATGGCGTCTGGCGCGAATTTGGCGGGCACAAAAATGACTGAGCAGTTCGCGCCGGTGGCCTCTGCGGCCAGCTTGACCGAATCGAACACGGGGACTTTGTCGTTGAGCACCCACTCGCCGCCTTTGCCGGGCGTCACGCCGCCGACAATGTTGGTTCCATAGGCATGCATCTGTGTGGTGTGGAAGAGTCCTTCGTTGCCGGTGATGCCTTGCACGATGACGCGGGTTTTGCTGTCTATCAAGATACTCATTTTATGTATTCTCCAAGTTAAGACCTGACAGGTTTCAGAATGGCGCTTGACGGTAAAACTTTCATGAACGCGCGGGAGTTTGGCTGATTAAGGCTCCGTGAAAACCTGTCAGGTCTCGAAGTTATTTTTTATTCGCGGCTTGCACGGCTTTTTGCGCCGCGTCCACCAGAGTTTCGGCAGTGATCATGTTGGCATCGGCCAGCAGGCGGCGTCCCTCTTCGGCGTTGGTGCCCACCAAACGGACGATCATGGGCACTTGCGGCTTGACTTCGTCAATGGCGGCGAGGATGCCGCGTGCCACTTCGTCACAGCGCGTGATGCCGCCGAAGATGTTGAACAGCACGGCTTTCACATTGCTGTCGGTGAGGATAATCTTCATGGCGGCGGCAACTTTTTCTGCGCCCGCACCGCCGCCCACATCGAGGAAGTTGGCTGGTTCGCCGCCGAAGAGTTTGACGATGTCCATGGTGGTCATGGCCAGCCCGGCGCCGTTGACCATGCACCCGATCGTGCCATCCAGCTTGATGTAAGACAGACCGTATTTGCGCGCTTCGATTTCTGCGGGGGCTTCTTCATCTATGTCGCGAATCTCAGCTAGGTCAATATGACGGAAGAGGGCGTTGTCGTCAATCATCATCTTTCCGTCGAGCGCAACCAGTTTTCCGCTGGTGTTGATGATCAATGGATTGATTTCTGCCAACGTGGCGTCGTTTTCGTTATAGACTTTCCACAATGCTTGTGCGATGCTGTTGAATTCGCGCCACAACTCGCGCGGCAAATCTATGCCGGCGGCGATGTCGCGAGTTTGATAGTCACGCAGGCCGAGCAGTGGATCAATGTGGACTTTGATAATTTTCTCGGGGTTGGTGTGGGCCACTTCTTCGATATCCACGCCGCCGGCGGCGGAGGCAATCATCACCGGACGGCGCGCGGCGCGGTCATTGGTGATTGCAAAATAAATTTCGGTTTGAATCGCGGCGGCTTCATCCACCAACACTTTGCGCACAGGCAGGCCTTTGATTTCAAGGCTCAATATTTGTGTGGCCAGTTGTTCTGCCTCGGCGGGGTCTTTGGCCACCTTTACGCCGCCAGCCTTGCCGCGTCCGCCAACGAGCACTTGCGCTTTAATAACAACGCGGCCACCGAGTTCCTGGGCGATTTGTTTCGCCGCCTCTGCGGTAGCCGCGACCCGTCCCTTGGGGATGGGAATGCCGTACTTGGAAAAAATGTATTTTGATTGATATTCGTGCAGTTTCATGTAATGAGCGCTCCAGTAAGTTGTGCTTTATTTTTAAGCAGGCGGGATTATACCAGTCTGAAAACCAGGTTTCTGCGAAAACAGAAACCTGGTTTTATTTAATTACGGAAGTGTGAAGCGCAGGATGCGCTGATTGACCGCGTCGGTGACCCAGATATGTCCCTCTGAATCTACTGTGACGGCGGCGGCCATGCCGAACTGATTCAGATTGGCTCCGAAATCACCCCAGGTGCGGATGAACTTGCCCTGGCCGTCGAACTCGATGACGCGGAAGCCCTCCGGGTCGGTGATGAAAACATGGCCCGCCGCGTTGACGGCGATGAAGGGTTTGTTATCCAACGATTGCCCGAACCAGCCGTTGATGTCCCATTGCACGAAGGGCACGTAGAACGAGCCGTCTACCGTGGAGGTGAAACCTTGCACACGTTGATTCCATGTATCGGTGACGTAGACGACTCCGTTAGGCGCGATGGCGACGCCCACTGGCTCGTCAAATTGACCGGGCTCAAAACCCGCTGTACCAAATTGATTGATGAATTTTCCGTTCCCGTCAAAGATGGCGATGCGTTTGTTGCCAGTGTCTGCCACGTAGACATTGCCTTGCGCGTCCACCGCAATTCCGCGCGGGCCCCAGAATGCGTCCGGCGTTTCGGCCTGGCCGTAGACTCCCCACATCGTCAGCGGTTTGCCCGCGGCGCTGAACTTTTGAATGCGATTGTTCCATGTGTCTGAAACATACACTGAGCCGTCTGGCCCAACGGCCACGCCCCAGGGTTCGTTGAATGTGCCAATCGGGTTGGGGATGTTGACTCCATCTGCAAACGTGCCCCACTCACCGAGCCGACTTCCGTCGGCGGCGAGGTGCAGGATGCGATGGTTGCGCGAGTCGGCCACATACAGAGTCCCGTCGGGGGCGAAGGCCAGGCCGCGCGGCGCGTTCAGTCCGGTACTTTGCAGGCTGTTCGCATCAATAATTAAATCTGCTGTCAGTGATACAGTGCCGACAATGTACGGGTCCACTTCGGGGATGATGGGCGCGGCGGCCACGCCGTAATTCCACATCTGATTCGCCACGTCTGCGCGGATGTACATGCGCATCTTATCGGCAGGACTCCAATCGGCCAGCGTCATATTCACGTTGCCAGTGGCTGTCGCATAACGGGTGTAATCACGGTCGAACCAAATATCCCAGATGCCGGCGCGGATGTTCGGGTCCATGATGGCGTTGCACAGGCGCGTGTAATCTTTGCTCTTGAACAATTTGTAAAAACTCAAAACGCCGCGGCAAGGATAGTCTGCGTAGAATTCCTGCTCGGGGTCACGCGGATAACTCACGCCGAAATAATCCTGGTTCGGCCACCACATGCGGATGTAGTCGAAGCGATAGAAACCCGGCCCGAGCGCGGATTCGATCTTGTCGAAATTTTTATCGTCCACGATGACGACGACCGAGTCGCGCAGTGAGCGGGTGGGCTGATCGAACGAGCGCTGATTGGTGAAGTCGCGCAGATACCAGACCATCGGCCACGACACGCCCGTATCCGGCGCGTTTGAGTCGTAAGCAATGGGCATGCTCATGCCGCCGGTCGTGCGCCGCGAAATTTCTGTGGCCTGCGCGATGACTTCTTTCACGCCGCCCGCGCCGTGCGCATAAACGAGATATTCAGTGGCGTTGTTATAGTTCACATATGAAGCGCGGAAAGAAGCTCGCGCAGTGAGTACGCCCAACAAAATGAAAAACACAAATGTAAGCGTGCGCGCAAATTGAGTCCACGACCAGCCGCGCAACAGATTCGCGATGATGAAGGCGGACACAATCGCCACGAGTGCTGGCAAAATGAATTCGGTGGTGGCTTGCAGGCTGGCGATGTCTTTTCCGCTAAACGGAGGAGTCGGCCCGGCGAGGGCAAGCAGGCCCGAGGTCAAACTGGTGGCGAGGACGAAGAGCGCACCCAGCAAAATTAGCGGCTGTCGCTCGCGCAGGGCGGACCAATCGGTTGAGTCGATTAAATATCCCAGCGCCCAACCAGTGAGTAGAATCATTGGCAAGGCCATGTGATAAGTGAGCCAGGGCATGCGTTCGCCCGCATAACTAAATGCGGCAATGCTGGTGATGCTCCAAAAGAGAAGCAGGCCGAAGGTATTGGAGAAATGAAATTCTTCGGCAGGAAGTTGAATCGCTGAGGGGTCTGAAATTTCATCAACCTGCGCGGGCCGTTCTTTGAGCAAACGTTTGATGCCGACAATGATGGCCAGCAACACGCCGATGGCTGGCAGAAATTCGTAGATGGGAATTTGAACCAGCACGTAGTAATAAGGAGGCTGACTGCCGCGCTCCACGTCCTGTTGCACCAGCCAGTAACCGAGTGAGCCAATTAAGCCGGTTACAAAACCGACGCTGTTTGTAAACACGGTGGTGTACAACACAGTGAATGGAATCCAGAAAATGGCCGCGGCGCGTGACCACACTTCGCGGTTCCATAACATGCCGATGATGATTGCTGCCAAGATACACAGAATTGCAGCTCCCGAGATTAACGCCAGCGCGTTTGGATGGCTTGCAATGGCTTCGATCTCAGGCCCCGTGCTGGGGATGGCAACAGGCACCCAGCTTGATACATATCGCGACGCGATACCATCTACAAATTTAACCAGAAATGGAGAAAGCATTGGCAACACCGTTGTGCCGGTAATTATCAATAAATCAAACGAGCGCTCAGTGCGCAGCGCCTGCCACGTGTATCCTAGAATCAACAACACAGCGGCGGCGATTAATGCAACCAATGCAAGCAACGCGACAATAGGCGTTGGATTAAATGCGGAGGCCGCCGCGGCGAACGGACCAGCCGCGACATCCGGGTTGGCCGGCGAGACGGTCTGTCCCGCGCTCAAAGCGGACTCGTCGCGATTTGCGAGTCCCAGCCCAAGCGTGGCGCCCACCAACAAAATCGAAACAGCCAATGTAATAATGAAGGCGCGGTACTTACCTTCCTGGCCCTCCCACGGCGCGCGCGTGACACGCGCGATGAAATACACGGCCAGAAATATCAGCGCTTGCGCGGTATAGATAAAAGAAGTCTCTTTGGCTGTGAAGTGCAGGGCCAGCGCGGCGGAGAGCAGATAAATATATTTTGTGCCGCCCGTTTCGAGATAACGCAGAATCACGTAGAGCATGACGATGCCCGAAAAACCCACAAAAGATTCGTTGCGCACGTAGCGGCCGTAATACAGCATGAAAGGCGAGATGACCAGCAAGACGCCAGCAATCAATGCGCCCGCCTTGCCGAGGTAGCGTCGCCAATGCCAAACCATGCCGACGGTGGCGATGCTGAACAACACTGCCGGAATGCGCGAGGTGAAGTCGCTGACGCCGAACATGTAATAGATGAGGGCGATGTTGTGGAACTGATATGGCCCGTGCATCATGGGCGTGTGTTGATAGCCCTGTCCTTTGTAGAGCAAATACGAGAAGTACGTGTGCAGACTTTCGTCGTGACTCATCACGCGCGCCTCGAGTAAATAGAAGCGTGTGAACAGCGCCGCGAGAATCACCAGCGCAAACAGAAATACTTCATTGGTGATGGCGGGCAGGGAGGCGTGAACGGGTCGGTCGAGCCAGCGAGTTTTGTTTTCCATAGTTCCCGATTTTATCAGAGATGATTAATGGTGGGGCACAGCCTATAAATTTTCTAATGAAATTTTCTCTAGCGTACAAACCCAAATTTTTACCGCGAAGAGCGCACATCGTCCCGACGTTCTCCGGGAAAGGGCGCGAAGTTTAAAAGGTTTTCTTTGCGTACTTGGCGAGCTTCGCGGTTCAAATGGATGCCGCTCCCGCCAGTTGACCGCAACCCGCGGCGATGTCGATTCCGCGCCGCATGCGGATCGTGCAGGGGATGCCCGCCTGTTGCAACACCGCTCTGAATCCTTCCGCTCGCCCACGGTCCGTGGCGACGCCGCTGTAGCCCGTTGTCGGGTTGAGCGGAATCGCATTCACGTGACACAGCAGACCTTTGAGGCGGGTCGCCAGTCGACGGGCGGTTTCGGGCGAGTCGTTGACCTCATTAATCAGTGCCCACTCGAAGGTGACGCGCCGATGCGTTTTGTCCACGTAGTAGCGGCAGGCATCCAGCACATCCGCGATGGGATAACGCTTGTTGACCGGGAGCATCTCGACGCGCGTCTCGTCGTCCGCGGCGTGGAGGGAGACAGCGAGATTGACTTGACGTCCTTCGTCGGCGAAGCGCCTGATGGCTGGCACCAGCCCCACGGTCGAGATGGTGATGCGCCGCGCGCCGAAGTTAAATCCCTCGGGGTCGTTGAGTCTGTCTATAGCGGCCATCGTGTTGTCGTAATTGTGGAAAGGTTCGCCCATGCCCATGACGACGATGTTCGTGACGCGCTCGCCCTGCGCGTGGGACTGCCGCGCATAGTGCATCACCTGCGCGACGATCTCGCCGCTAGTGAGGTGACGTTTGAATCCCATCTGGCCTGTGGCGCAAAAGACACAGCCCATCGCGCAACCCGCCTGCGAAGAGATGCACAACGTGCGGCGGCGATCGTAGTCCATTTGCACCGCTTCGATGACTTGAGAGTCAGGGAGGCGGAAGAGAGTCTTGATGGTGTGCCCATCCGAGGAGGATTGGCGCAAGTCGGGAGTCAATGCGTTGAAGCGCACGTTACTTTCAAGTTTTTCGCGCAGTGACTTGGGGATGTTCGTGAACTCGGAGGGGGAGTTGTAGAAATGCCGATACAGTCCACTCCAGATTTGTGCGGTGCGATACGCAGGCTCGCCCCAGGATTTGAGTAAATCGCTGAGGTCGGGGATATCGAGATCGTAGATGAAGGGATTTTTGTCCATGCGGCGGGGATTGTATCATGCGCGTGGATTGGGGCTAGAATAAACGAAACTCGCTATTGCGTCCGTGGCGTTATACACACACTTGAAATCATGAGCCCATTTACAGCGCTGTTCGCGTGAGAGAATTGCCTGTGGATAAGGACTCTCAAGGTTTCAAACCTGAGAGTCCTTTTTGGTTAAGACCCCTCAGGCCCGCTTCTATTTCAAGTAAAATCACTCCATGTCCAAAATCTTCACCCGAACTTTCCGTACACGTTGGGCCGAACTTGACCCCAGCGGCACCGTCAGCCCGTCAAATTATTTGCGTTACGTCGTAGAGACGGCCTGGGATTGGGGCGTGGCAATCGGTTGGGATGCGGACTACAGTCGGAACCCCGATGTGTTTTGGCTAATCCGCGAAGCCGAGATTCGTTTCTTGCGCCCACTGCGCCACAACGACGTTTTCGATCTCACGATCTGGCTGGTCAGCTGGCAGAAGGTGCGCGGCACGCGCTGTTTTGAACTCACCCGTAAAGACAACGGCGAAGTCATTGCGCAGGGCACACAGCAAATTGTCTGCGTGGATGCAAAAACTGGCCGTCCGATGAATCCCCCAAATGATGTCAACGAATCTCTTCGAATTGAGAATCCGCGCATCTTCCCTTTCGAGCGTTTTCCGAAAGTCGCGGCAGCAGAACGTCCATCCGTTACTCAACGTCAGGTTGAATGGATGGATCTGGATAGCTATGATCACGTCAATAATGTGACCTACATAAATTACGCAGAAGAAGCCCTGGCGCAGGAATTTTCTGCTCAGGGCTGGAGTCCGCTCAGGTTGGCTGAGGCCGGTATGAGCGCGGTCGCGAAGCGGGTGCATATCCAATATCTATCTGTCGCAGAATGGGCAGAAACGCTGAAGATATCCACGCACATGCTCAGCACACATGCGACGGGCGGCGCGCGCTATTTCGGAATCGCGCGCGCAGACGGGGCGCTTGTTGCCGAGTGCATTATTGATTGGGAGTTGGTCGATCGTGCAAGTGCTGAAGCGCGGTCATTACCTGCTGATTTGCATTGATGATTTACAGTTTTTAAGAGCAAGGTACAATTGAGTGAAAGTTTCTACATCGATGAAAAAATTCCTCAACTACCGCTGTTCCCTGTGCGGCACGGAATATTCTCCGACCGAAATCACCTACACCTGCCCGAAAGACGGCGGGAATTTGGACGTTGTCCTCGATTACAAATCCATCCAGAAAAAATTTCAGCCGGAAGACATCACCTCCCGCCGCGACTTTTCGCTGTGGCGCTATCTGCCGCTTCTGCCCGTTTCGGAGCCCGCTGGTAGCGGGTCGCCGCTCCACGCCGCCGGGTGGACGCCCGTCTTCGCCCTGCCGCAACTCGCCAAAGATTTGGGTCTGCAACATCTGTGGCTCAAAGACGAGTCGCGCAACCCGACCGGTTCGTTTAAAGACCGCGCCAGCGCAATCGTTGTCGCTCGCGCACAAGAACTTGTAAGGGCGGATGGCCATCCGACCATCATCGTCACCGCCTCCACTGGCAACGCCGGCGCAGCGCTGGCGGGTATGTCTGCCGCGGTGGGGCAGAAGGCCATTATCTTTGCGCCCAAGTCCGCGCCGCAAGCGAAGGTGGCGCAACTGCTCATCTTCGGCGCGAAAGTTATTTTAGTGGATGGTTCCTACGACGACGCCTTCGACCTTACCGTGAAAGCCGCCGAAGAATTTGGCTGGTACTGCCGCAACACGGGCTACAATCCATTTACTGCTGAAGGAAAGAAAACCGCCGCATTTGAAATTTGGGAGTGGTGGCAGGAAGCACATCGCGACTGGCACGAAAAAGATTCCCCGCTCGATAATCATCCGCCACTGACAATTTTCGTTTCGGTCGGTGACGGAAATATTATTTCTGGAATTCACAAAGGTTTCAAAGATCTGCTCGCCCTCGGCTGGATTCAGTCCCTGCCACGCATCATCGGCGTGCAAGCTGAAGGATCGGCCGCCATCTCGAACGCCTTCCACGCCGGAACCGAGACCATCACGCCCGTGTCCGCGCTGACGGTGGCAGACAG